>NZ_JBNNFX010000002.1:0-279875 GCF_050267985.1 Psychrobacter sp. NPDC078929
ATGGTGCGCTATTCGATGAAGTTCGTACCTTGGACGGACAAGAAGGCCGTAGCAGCTGATTTAAAGGCCATCTACGGTGCTGATACGCTTGAGATAGCAGAGGCCAACCTTGAGCACTTTGATGAAGTATGGGGCAAGGAATATCCGCATGTCATCAAGTCTTGGCGTAATAACTGGGAGGGCCTAACAGTGTTCTTTGAGTACCCGAAAGACATCAGAAAAGTGATTTATACCACCAATGCGATAGAGTCGCTAAACAGTGTGATTCGAACGGCGGTGAATAAGCGTAAGGTGTTCCCGTCTGATCAGGCGGCATTCAAGGTGGTGTACTTAGCCACCCAGCAGGCATCCAAAAAGTGGTCAATGCCGATCCGTAACTGGACGTCTGCTCTTAATCGCTTTATGATTATGTTTGATGATCGTATTAGTAAGCATTTAATCTAAATGGCAGTTACACAGAATCTGGGATGGTCTCGTAGATAAGGACGATGCTTCAGGTTAACCTCACACTTGTTGTAAGTCTAGCAACGGCTTCTGCCTTTCCAGATTACGTTTATAGCTTCTGTTATACTAAAAACTAGTCAAGCGATAATATTTAGTTACTATTAAATTATAAAACTGAAAAACAAATCTAAAGTATACTCACAAGTGTACTAAAATATATATTTAAATATTTATCTATATACATCAAACACTTAACAACAATTAACCGTTCCGGCTCCGGGTACCATTACATAGTCCTATACTATCTTATAGAACAGCTAAAGCCCCTGATATCAGGGGCTTTGTTGTATCTGGCGTTCTATACTGTCCTGCTCTATCTATCCCAATCCATGCATCTGATGTACATTAACCTCCCAGTGCACATTTAAAATACTGATTATGAAAAGTGATATAGATGACGAGCATCTCAAACGCTCTATTCACCTATACCACTATTCTTAAAAAGCCTATCTAGATTACACACTGGGTTTGGCAAGTAGCATTATTAATTTACGCTTTTGATAACCAAATCAGCTATCCAACAATACGTTGCCATAGTCATCACGCAAATCCTTTTTGACCATTTTCCCAGCACCATTTAGCACGATATTATCTACAAAGATGACTTTATCGGGTATTTGCCAGCTGGCGATTTTACCTTCGTAAAAGTTCAGTACTTGCGACTCATCAATTTCTGAATCTGGCTCCTTCACCACAATCAGTACTGGACGTTCGCTCCATTTTTTATGCTTTGCAGCAATAGCGGCCGCCATTCTTATCTGCGGATGGGCGACTGCGATGTTTTCTAGCTCTACTGACGATATCCACTCCCCACCAGATTTAATCAAATCTTTTGAGCGATCCCGAATATTCATATAGCCATCGGCATCAATGGTTGCAATATCGCCTGTGTCGAACCAACCATCTTCAGTTATCGCGTCAGGATTTTCTGTGTAATAATCGTTGATGATCCAATGCCCTTTGATCTGTAAACGACCTTGAGACATACCATCTTCTTCAACTCGCTGTAGCGGCTCGTCAGTATCTATGAGACGTAGCTGAACGCCGTAGGGTGGACGACCTTGAGAGTTACGCAACTCATTAATCTCATCTTTACTCAGCGATTTATGCTTGGCTTTTATTTGATTCATCGTTCCAAGTGGGCTGGTTTCTGTCATGCCCCAACCATGCACCGCATCGCAGTTAAAGTCTTCTCTGAACGTTTTGATTACTGATGGTGGGCATGCGGCTCCTCCGACGATAGTACGCGTCATGCTATCAAGCTTACTACCTCTGGCTTTGGCAGCGGTTAATAGGCTTTGCCAGATTGTTGGAACCCCTAGAGCAACCGTAACATGACAATCATCAATGAAAGATACTAGGCTGTCACCATCGAGATTTGGACCAGGAAATATGAGAGAGCAACCAGTCAGGGCAGCTGCATAAGGTGTGCCCCACGCATTGACATGGAACATCGGTACTACGGGTAACAAAACGTCTTGTGCAGAGAGCGCGGAGACATCAGGCATGCACAATGCCATCGCATGCAGCACAGAAGAGCGATGCGTATATAAAATCCCTTTAGGATTACCGGTAGTTCCTGATGTGTAGCATAAAGAGCTGGCGGTCGCTTCATCGAATTGAGGCCAGTCAAAGTCAGTAGAGTTTTCTGCTAATAGCTCATCAAAGAACAGTACATTAGGCAGTTTTTCTACGATACTATCATCTCGATCACTTAGACAAATGAAGTATTCAACACCTTTGATATGCTCTTTGATTGCCATAATTAGCGGTAGGAAAGTAGTATCAAAAAATAGCACACGATCATCAGCGTCATTGATAATGTAGCTCAGCTGCTCGGGGAACAAACGTGGATTGATAGTATGGCAAACCATGCCACTACCTGAAATCGCATACCAAGCTTCTAAATGACGACGATTATTCCAAGCCAAAGTTGCTATGCGTTCTGATGATTTAAGTCTCAGTGTAGCCAACGCATTGGCCAATCGTTTTGAGTTATCTGAGACAGTACGCCAATTGGTATGAGTCATCTGTCCATCGACTTCTTTGGACAAAACCGCCGTATCACCATGATAACGGGCAGCGTGTTCGATTAGACCACTGATCAGCAATGGCTGATACATCATTTTTCCTAACATAATACATTCCCTGTAGTTATTTGAAAGTCCGCTTATTCTTGCTACTGCATTGCCTGATGCGAAGAATAGGCCTCAACTAAGAATAATCAGAATTATTCTTTAAGACAAGTTAATATTATGTTCTCCATAGGCGACGAAAAACTGTGATTCAACTTCAAAGACTTGATGATTACTCTATATAAATAGTTTTTACTTTCTCATCAAAAGTTTATTGGTATCATTGTTTCTTTAATTAACCATAAAATTTAGACAAAAAAAATCCGACCACCTAAGTGATCGGATTTTTAATGTTTGGTGGAGATGGCGGGAGTTGAACCCGCGTCCGCCAGCATTACGCTCATGAATCTACATGTTTAGTTTCTGTCTTTAAATTTAATCCGCACCGATCCGACAGTCAGGATGGATTGGACGATTCTCTACTTTTGAACCCAAGCAATTGAGACAATCACTTGTGGCGAGCCTACATGCGGACGCTTCAACTTAGTTAACCAACTGTAGGTGATCAGCAACTAAGTAAGCAGGGTTTAAGCTGCTAGAGCGTAAGTTTCGTCGTTTGCGACTATAACAATATATGTTTGATTAACGAGAGGACATACACTCTCGACATGCATCATTGAGTTTCATCACCAGCGTCGAAGCCAGAACATCCCCAATAAGACTGGCTATTATATAGGAGATATCGGTTAGGTTTCAACCTATAAGTAGCCTGCATTACATTACGTTACAGCTTAATGGGCTATGCTAAAACAGTGTTTAGCCATCTGCCGATATTTTGAATCTGCGGCATACAGACTTGATGTGCCATCGGATAAGTATGGTATTCAACGTTGTAGCCTTTGCTCGTCAATAACTGCTGCGCCTGCTCGCCTAGCATCACAGGTACGACTGGATCATGCGTACCATGCTCAATCAAAATCGGTAGGTCTCTATTGGCAGCACTATACTCAATATTGTCATTGGTTGCTAAGTAGGTAGAGAGCGTCATCAGACCCGCTAAGCGCTCTGGATGACTGAGCGCCACATGATAAGCAACCGCCCCGCCCTGCGAAAACCCAGCGATAACGATATGTTCAGGTTTGACGCCGCGTTCAATCTCGCGGGCAATCAAATCGCGAATCTGCTGCGAGGATGTCTCAATTTGTGTCACATCAACTTTGCGCTCAAGACTCATCTCCAAGATATCATACCAAGCCGGCATCACCATCCCACCATTGACCGTGACAGGACGCTTGGGCGCATGCGGAAAGATAAAACGTACTGCCATATCATTAGCCAAGCCAAGCTGCGGTACAACTGGCTCAAAATCATGACCGCTAGCACCTAAGCCATGTAGCCAAATCACTGCGCGATCTATCTTTTTTTGAGAGGGATTGTGCTCAACGACGACGGCGTCTAAATAGTTACTCATAGTTATCCTTAATAATGTAGTGAGATATGCCTTAAGCATTTTTGTATTTTTTGCCGAAATAATGTGTGTGTCATTATATGGTCAATATCATCTGTTAGTTTGAGAGTATGGTCAATAGTGAGGTACTAAACGGACAATAGCAAAAATGTGAACAGTATAAGAAGACACGTATGATTTTACGACCGATAAGCTCAATACCATCAGGCTCAAGTACTGTCAGCTGTCTATTCTTTAGTACATGTGCCTACAATTGTATCCGCATTAATGCTAAGTTCTTACAAGGCTAAGCTCTTACAAAACTAAGCTTTTACAAGAATGCACGACACTTAGCTTCTTTTGGCAAGTAGCAACCAATAGTCAAACGTTAATTTTTCAATTCCTATCCATACGTCCGATGGGATTTTTTTATAATTTTGCAGGAACATTTTACATGACAATTTCTAATAAATCAGCGCTTGAGCTGAGTAAGCACACGCTGGCTAAGGTTAATAAGATTAATATCGCCTTACCTTTAACGCTGATCAGCTCATTATTGATAGTAGGCTGCACTACCGATAGCCGATCAACGCTCACATCAAAAGCCCCTTTATCGACAGTGCAATCACAGCCACAATCGTCTTCACCTGTCGCATATACCTATGGAGTGCGTCCGTTTTATTTGATAAATGATATGGATGAGGGACCACTAAAAGAAGAGCTACAGGCATGCAGAGGGCAACTGCCAAGTAAGACAGATTTCTCTATTGCGCATCGAGGTGCGCCATTACAGCTGCCTGAACATACTTATGATAGCTACGTGGCGTCAGCACAAATGGGTGCTGGCATCTTGGAATGTGATGTCGCTTTTACCAATGACGGTGAGCTTGTCTGTCGTCATGCCCAGAACGATTTGCACACCACTACTAATATATTAGCCACGCCGCTGGCCAAGCAATGTACCGTACCGCCCATCTTAGATGCTAAAGGCAAACTTACCAATGCCGATAATATCGAATGTCGCACCTCAGATATCAGTGCCGCTCAGTTCAAGACCTTGACGGGTAAGATGGATGCTGCCAATAAAAAAGCAACCAGCCTTAGTGAATATATGAACGCAACTGCGCCTTGGCGAACGGATTTGTATTCACAAAATGGTCAGGTAATGACATTAAAAGAGCATATCGCATTGGCTCGCAAGCTAGGTATGAAACACACGCCTGAGCTAAAAGCGCCTGCAGTGACCATGCCGTTTAACGGCTATCATTTAGATGATTACCGCCAACAGCTGATAGATACTTATAAGGCAGCAGATGTGCCTGCAAGCGATGTATTTGCCCAGTCATTTAATATAGAAGATCTGGATTACTGGATCAAAAACGAGCCAGCTTATGGGGCTAATGCCGTTTATCTGATTGATGACAGCAATGAGACCGCTGACGATAAAACATTTAATAAAAATGACGCAACCACTTGGAAGCACTCATTGGCTAATATCAAAGCACGCGGCATTAACACCATTGCTCCAGCACTTTGGTCGTTAGTCACTACTGATGGTAAGGGAAATATGCAACCATCAGAATACGCAAAACAAGCCAAAGCCAATGGTCTAAAAATCATTACCTGGTCGATAGAGCGTTCAGGACCACTAACCGATGGTGGCGATTGGTACTATAGCGGTCTTGGTGATGATATCAACAATGATGGTGATATGATGAATTATATTGACGTACTAGCGCAAGACGTCGGTGTCCAAGGCATTTTTTCAGATTGGCCCGCTACAGTGAGCTACTATGCCAACTGCAAAGGTCTTAAATAGGTTTTCGCTTAGTCTATTAATAAACAACCATGCTTAATCTTCGTTATCAAGACCAGCTTATTTATTGAGCTGGCCTTTTTGTTGAATGTATTAAAATAATTACATCGCACACTATCTACTGAGCACCTTACTTTTCCATTAACTTTTCACACCATTTGACTCGTGGCAGCAAGAGCAGTCTGCTGTTTTGTGCTACGATAATTTATTAAGCTTATAAGACGATGTAGATACTATGACCCATATTTTACTGGTAGAAGATGATCCTGCGATCGCGATGTCACTCAAGGTCACCTGCAAGCGCGAAGGTTGGCAAATAACTTGGTTGGATAATGCCAGTAGTGTGTTACCCATGCTGCATAGTTATGAAGCACAAGATCTGTCGGCGATCATTATGGATGTCGGTCTGCCAGATGGTGACGGCTTGAGCCTATGTCAGCAAATACGTCACACACCTGATATCGACGCCTTAAAAGATTTGCCTATCGTGTTTTTGACCGCGCGTAGCGATGAGGTCGATCGGATTTTGGGATTGGAGATGGGCGGCGATGATTATTGTGCCAAACCCTTTAGTCCACGTGAGTTGGTCGCGCGTTTAAAAGCCATTTGGCGCCGTGAACAGCTAATTCAACAGTCAGGCTCTCATATCATAAACTCAGATAACAGTACGGATAATACTTCCTCGAATAATCTATCAGGACAAGCATTAACGTTTGAGAACCAATCTGGCGTTTGGCATTATCAACCGCTTAACTATTCATTAACGTGGCAAGAGCAAAAGCTTGAGCTTAGCAATACAGAACGCAAAATTTTGCTAACGTTATTGCAAGCACCGCATCAAGTATTTAGCCGTGAGCAATTGCTTAGCGCAGTAAGCGACTATCCCGACCACCGCTTGGCACGCACGATAGACAGCCATATCAAATCAATTCGTAAACAGCTCGCTATGGTAGATGCTAATGTCGATGTCATCCATACGCATCGTGGACTGGGTTACGCATTATGTCCCGCTTAACAGTGGCTGCTAGTTTATGAATAATAAAACTAATCCTGCTGAGAATGCTATTCATAACGACCAAAGCAATTGGTATGCCAAACTGCACCCTATTGGTACTGCTCAGCAAGCTCCTAAACGCAAACGGCTGCTCAATTTAAGTATATTTTTTAGGATTTGGCTAGCCGTTGCGTTGGTGCTCGTCATATGCGGTGTGGTTGTGTTTACTCAGTTGTTTGGCTACGTCAAGCCAACCGCGCAGCAAGTCATCGAAGACACGCTCCTAGACACTAGCAAACTGTTAGCAGCCAGTCTCCAAGTGCCATTATCTACAGGACAATTATATGATGAGGAATATCAAGCGCAACTTGATGCTGCATTTGTGGGCATGCCAGCGATGGATGAAATACTCAGTCCTGTCGATCAAACCAAAAGCTACAGTAGCTTTCGCGTGTATGTGACAGACAGTAGCGGCATAGTCATTTACGACTCGCTACCCAAACCTGACAATAATGAAGGGCAAAATTATGGGCGCTGGAATGATGTCTATCTCACATTAAGAGGTCAATACGGTGCAAGAAGTACGCTGCGGGATGGCCAGCAGCGTGATGGTTCGGTCATGTATGTCGCACAGCCAATAAAGAATATGTCTGGCGATATTATCGGCGTGGTCAGCGTCGGTAAGCCTGTCGCTAGCGTATTGCCTTATTTAGATGACACACGTAACCGCATGCTTATCACCGCACTACTTATCAGTATCGCCGCCCTTATACTGGCGGGTCTCATCGCATGGTGGCTCAAGCAAAGTATTACCTTGGTGACTCAATATACCAGTGCATTGGCAGAAGACACCAAAAAGCCCTATTTTTATCTGGGTCATGAATTAAATAGCCTGACAGATACCATCGAGACCATGAAGCATCGACTCGAAAATAGAGCTTATGTCACTGATTATGTCCATACTTTGACCCATGAGCTAAAAAGCCCTTTGACCGCCATTCGCGCCAGTAGTGAGCTGTTAGAAGATGATGGATTAGATGGTCATATGCTTGATAAGGATGATCGGCAGATGCTCATTGAGACGGTTGGTGAGCAAAGCGTAAAAATGCAACAGCTCATCGACCGCCTATTGTTGCTTGCGAAGGTTGAACAGCCTACCTTCAAGCTCAACCGACAACTGACTCCCCTATTACCACTTTTGCAAAGTCTGATCAAAGATAATACAGCCAAGCAGCAACAGCAGAATCTATACCCTATCGATATATACATCGATGATCAGCACATGACAAACACTACAAACTTGCCAGCAGAGTTGTTGGCCTCTACCAGTGTGTTTGCTGACCAATTTTGGCTGATACAAGTCCTACAAAATGTGCTGGATAATGCCATTCATTTTGCTGATAGCACTGTTAACATCTCTTTGCATAGCACAGCGCGAACGGTAATCATTGATATATTTAATGATGGAAAGCTGTTGCCTGATTATGCTATTGAAAAAGCTTTTGAACGTTATTTTAGCCTATCTCATCAAAGCCAACCCTCATCTCAAACAACGAATCATACAGACAGCAATGATCTAAATACAGAGGCGGCAGATCCAACGACTAAGCCAAGGCAGACTGACTATAGTAGTAATACGCTTAAAAAAGGCACGGGCCTTGGTCTAACACTAGTGAAGCAAGTAATTGAACATCATGGTGGTCAGGTAGCCCTCAATAATGTCCGTACTAATGATGATAAAGCTGACACTAATAAAGCTAGAACTGATAATACTGATACTGGTAAAAACCAGCGTTCTGGTGTGATGGTTAGTATCACCCTACCACTAGCTTTAGAATAAGAATTTTATAAGGATTCATCAACTTTCCATCATGACTACACAGGATTTCTACTTTATTGTTTTACGATAGCACTAAGATCTGTTGAACCGTCAAATTTGTAAAGTAAATGAGGATTAGACAACCTATGTCACATCAATTGACCGATAACCCTATTATCAAGAATCTAATCGGCTTTAGCCGTCATCACTGTACACAGACATTAACGAGCCAAGGCGTCGATAGTATTGAGTTTGGTCATTGGCTAGCAATTCCTAGTCAGCGGTTATTATTGGTATTTCGACATCAGCAATGTGTAGCTATTGATAGTTATCAAGTAGCTGCTTAGTGATTACAGTCATCTAAAATCGGAATAAGTTTTATTAACTTCAAAATATTAAGATTCATCAAAAATCAACCCACACTGGCCTCTCTAAATGCTTTAAGTTTAGCTTTGAAGCTATTTTTCCACAAACTAAATTCTCTAATATCATCTTCTATGTCAGTTTTACTAGGTAACCTAGGTATAGTTGATATCCCTCCATCATGTTCAGTAATAGAATATTTACCGAACAAACCTAATATGAAATTAATATCAGTTTCCTCAGTAACGACATAGCTTGATAAGTAGCCTCTTTTCAAATTGATATTCTTTGAAAAGCGTTCATATGTACGGTTTGATAGTACTTCTTCGACAGACCTTTCTAATAGCATTCTGAACCTTTTCCTAGCAGAGTCTAATTTAACTTCTCGCTCATGAGCATTTGTGATTGAAAGTGAGTCATGCTCTCTGATTATTCTTTGGATTGAGTCAACTCTTTCCTGAAGATTCTTAGCTAAATATGGAATTTCATCTGTTACAATACCTGTTACTCCATTATATTTATCAATTCCTATTATCTCACAATCATTTGAGGTCTCAGTTTTATGAATATCCATAAGCAATCTCATAAAAGATAGATCATGCGTCAGTACAATAATCTGTCTAGTTTGAGCTAAATTAACTAATTTGACTGCGATAAGCTCTCTATAATCCGTATCTAAAGAAGTAACAGGATCATCAAAGATAATACTATTTAATTTATTATCAATCGTACATTCTGCTAAGAAATTTGAGAGTGAAACAATACGTTGTTCGCCTTCACTTAGAATAGTACCCATATCGTCGCTAACTTCACTGAAGTTACATTTCATGAAAGCTTGACCTATAGTCGTTCTACTTTTAGAAATCTTTACTTTATTAGATAGTTCAGAATTAAAACAGTTTAAATGAGCGATGAACTCATCATGCTGTAGATTAATAGCTTCTTCGGTCATAATATCACCGATTTTTTTAGATATTATCGAGGTATTTAACTGTTTAATTAGATGGCTTAACCATTGTTTATACTTAAGTTCTTGATGATATTGGATGATAGTAGCTTTGTTATTAAATATAAATTCTTTTGCAGCAATATTGTGATATTCAATCCAGAAATTATTTCTATTTTGCTGTAACTGAGCTAGTTCGTGAATTTTTTTACTAATATCCTCTAATATAGGCTCGATATCTACTGGCATTACTGGAATAGGGAATATCAATCCTCCTCCATTTTCTAAATAAGTCAAAATTGAATTGATAGAAAAACGAACTTCTTGTTCAAATTTCTGAAATATTTCATTAAAGTTATTAACATAGTATTCTATTTCATCAATATTGCCATAAGCCGAAACAGACATATTTGAATAAAGCATTTTTTTAGGGGCTGTAGTAGATAAGCACTATGCTAGACTACTTTTATGAAGATAACCCGTTGTAAACTAAGTAAAAAAGCACAGCGAAGGCTGTTAGAGTTTTTTACGGCTGAAGTGACTGCTAGAACAGCCGCAGATTTGCTTGATATCCAGCCTAATACTGCTGCACTTTTTTATCATAAAATAAGACTTGTGATAGATTACCATCTCTCATTAGAAGCTGATGAGCTTTTTGATGGTGAGGTCGAATTAGATGAAAGTTACTTTGGCGGTGTACGCAAAGGCAAAAGAGGTCGCGGGGCAGCTGGTAAAACCGCTGTATTTGGTATTCTAAAACGAAACGGTAAGGTTTATACCATTGTCGTAGCAGACACCAAACAGACTACCCTAATGCCTGTTATTAAGCGTAAAATCAAGCCTGACAGCTTTGTTTATACGGATAGCTATCGAAGTTACAATGCATTAGATGTGAGTGAGTTTAAACATTTCAGAGTCAATCACTCTATAGAGTTCATTTGCGGTAAGAACAATCACATCAATGGCATTGAGAACTTCTGGAATCAGTCCAAACGAACACTCAGAAAGTATAATGGGATCAATAAGAAGAACTTCCATTTGTTTTTAAAAGAGTGCGAGTTTAGATTCAACTATGGCTCACCATCTAATCAGCTGAAAACCTTGAGAAAATGGTGTGATATTTAATCCTTATCTACTACAGCCCCTTTTTTTATTATCGTATATTCTATTTAATTCATTATGTTGACTTGATATGTCATTAAGAACAAATTGCTTAAACTGTAGCATTCTCCTCTTAGCTTCTTCATCAAGGTCTTGCTGACATAATACACATTTATCCAAGGATTCATTTGATGGAAAGGTTTGTCCATCAGACATATTAGAACTGTGAGCAAAATCCTGAGCTGAACTCCACAGAATCCTCCATGGGCTTGTACCAAAGCTTTGGAAAGTATTCAAATCATTCAGTTCATTCCTGGCTATTTCATAAGCCTGTTTAGTACTGTCAAAACTTTGCTTGAAATCTCGAATATTAACTATAGCTTGAGTACTGAAATAACTTTCAATTTCTGATACTTTTTGAAAGTAACTTTGTAAGTTGCTTTTGGTAATCCTCAAGTCCTGTATATCTCTGCTTGGGTTTGGGCTATCTAAAATACTTTCTAAAAAACTCTTTCTATCAATATCTCTTTGATTAAATTGGATAGAATCATTTAACTGCTTATTATCGATATTCTCGATCTGACTGTACCAGCTAGAGATTGGTACATTAACTGGTGAATCTGGTAAAGCGGGCTTGACTACATTATATTGTGAAATTTCCAATTTTAGCTTAGATTGTATTTGGTTAAAAACATCGATTAAGCTTTCTAGCAAATCTATACCAACAGGTTTATATTCAGCTGGGTTATCTTTATTTATGTAAACTTCACTACATTCACTATCGAATACGAATATAGACTTTAACAGAGAATGACTTTCATTACTTTGATTCCATATCCAATCAATATTTTGACCTTCAAAACCTATTTTTATCTCAACTTGCTGCTGTGTTTGATCGCTTCTAAAAATATTAGTTTTCAATTCTATATTTGGTGCTCTACTCCAGCATAACTTCTTAAAAATCCTTGAATAGCTTGATTTCCCAGAACCGTTATTACCGTAAATGACGGTTAGACCATCTTCTGAAAACTTTAAATCTGCTTCACTATGTAAAGCAGATATATTTTTAGGATTTTTCAAACCTAGTAATTTTGGATAGTCATTATTAGTTTGAATACTTGTCGGAATATGCGTTTGATCATAAAAAATAGGTTGAATATTGACTGTATCATCACCGTGTTCTTTCTTAACTAATAAAGTTAGCTCATTAATATCATCATTATCAATAGAAGCATTTAAAATTCTTCGAAGACTGTCTCTTAGATACAATGGCTTATTTTCAGACCATGCTAATATATAATGATAAACAGACATACTTAAGCCTTTTTAAGATAAGTGTACTTTCAACAGAATTCAATGAAACACTAAGTAATCGATTGTACTGGCGGCTTCACATCCGCGTTTTGACCACGGTGACGCAGATAATGATCAAGCACTACAATCGCTAACATCGCTTCGGCAATGGGCGTAGCACGCACACCAACGCAAGGATCATGACGACCCTTAGTAAGCATATCGACTGCTTCACCTTGAGTGTTAATGCTCTTGCCAGCGGTGGTAATACTAGACGTTGGTTTTAGCGCAATACTCACACGGATATCTTGACCTGATGAGATACCGCCCAAGACACCACCAGCATGATTGGCTGCAAACCCATCTGGGGTCAGCTCATCACGAGCGCTATGTCCGAATTGACCTGCCACCGCCATCCCATCACCAATCTCAACCCCTTTAACCGCATTGATACTCATCATCGCATGAGCGATATCAGCATCCAGACGATCAAATACTGGCTCGCCAAGTCCGACTGGTACACCGCTCGCAATGATATCAAGGCGCGCGCCACAGCTAGTGCCTTCACGGCGCAAGTTATCAATCAAGGTTTCAAAACGGCCAATCGCTTCTCTGTCTGCACAAAAGAACGGATTACTATTTACAAACTCCCAATCAATTTGGCTCGGATCTAGGACGTTACTATGCTCATTGCCGATTTGGGTAACGTGACCACGAATTTGTACGCCCAGACGTTCTTGCAAGTATTTCTTAGCGATAGCACCAGCTGCTACACGCATAGCCGTCTCACGCGCTGACGAACGACCGCCACCACGATAGTCACGGAAGCCATATTTCATACTATAAGTATAGTCAGCGTGTCCAGGACGGAAAGTATCTTTGATATCGCTATAGTCTTTAGATTTTTGATTGGTATTGCGAATCAATAGACCGATAGACGTACCTGTGGTTTTGCCTTCAAATACGCCAGAGATAATCTCAACTTCATCAGACTCACGGCGCTGGGTTGAATACTTAGACGTACCCGGTTTGCGACGATCCAAATCTACTTGCAGGTCTTCTGCAGATAATGCTAAACCTGGTGGTACGCCATCAACGATGGCCATCAGGCCTGCGCCATGTGACTCACCGCAAGTGGTGACCGTAAAAACCTGCCCAATACTATTGCCTGCCATAACTGTCCTTAAACAAGTAAACGCTACTGATGACTATGTGACCAATCACTCATGGTTATTGCTTATACTGCTTATAATGAGTAATTGTATTGTTATTTATAGTTTCGGCTCGTGCAGCCGATGTCTATCCGACCCAATATCTGTCTATTGAAGGCTATCTAATAGCTGAACATAAGAGGCAAACAATTGACGGTTTGAGACTAGCTCATCATAGGTAATCGCAAAGACACCATGACCGCCATGTGCAAACTTCAACCAATCAAACTGGATTTCAGGATAGGCTTGTTTTAGTGCCCATTCGCTGTCACCTACTTCACAGATCAGCAAACCATCTGGGCTAAGGTAATCTGGCGCTTCAAATAAGATACGATGTACCAAATCTAAGCCGTCTTGGCCAGCTGCTAGTGCATGCTCAGGCTCATACAAAAACTCAGGCGGTAAATCTGCCATGATAGCCGCATCGACGTACGGTGGATTGGTGACGATAAGCTCATACTGGTTTTCAGCAGGTATCTTGGCAAACAAATCAGACTCGATTACGTTTACTTGATGGCCAAGATCATGATGATCGACATTGACCATTGCCACTTCTAATGCGCCTTTATCGATATCAACAGCATCGACCAACGCATCAACGAAACGGGTAGCAAGCGCGATTGCGATACAACCAGAGCCAGTACACAAGTCCAAGATACGCTCAGGCTGCGACAATTGCTTCACATCCAAGCCATGGTCATAAAATACCGCTGACTTTTCGTTCGGACTGACACCCAGTGGTTTGGCCAATTCAGTAACTTCAAAGTACGGATGGAACTGCTGACGAATCAACTCTGCAATCGGTGAACGCGGGATAAGAACACGCTCATCGACATAAAAAGGCAGGTCGCAGAAGTATGACAAGTTAATTAAATAACTGAGTGGCTTACGTTCAGCGATACGCTCTTCTAATAGTCCTAGTACCAACTGTTTTTCAGACGTGGTCAGACGACAGTCTAAAATCTGCTCATTAGCAGACCAATCGAGAGACAAAGAGTGCAAGACAATGGCTGACGCTTCTGCAAACTCATCGGTCGTACCTTGTGCAACAACGACGTCGTAGTTACGCAGCTGCGTGACTGAAAAACGAATAAAGTCGCGAATACTGACAAGCTGCTCACGTGCTTCGTTTAGCTCTGCATGTAAGTTAGCAAATTCATCGTGCTCACCAAGAAGTCCAGTCTCTAAATCATACTCCATCTCACCGTCTAAGCCTTCAGACTCATCATTGAAGTATTGGTTTTGAAACTCTTCTGCACTCATTGTTTGGTCTTCTGACATATCGCACCTTGTGGATTAACTGCTAGCGGGTTAAATTGCTGTTTGCTAAAAATCGTTATATTAAATAAAATTCAGTCATACATTATAGACGTAAACCTCTAGTAGCGCCAATAACTGTCATTTTTACTTGCACAAAAAATAGTGCGAATAATGGACAGTTTGCGTAAGAATCGAGCACGACGCCATACACACCTTGGTTAAATTATTACCCAACTGTAGCGAATACGTCAGCAGTTGACGTTTGGCAAGTCTTAAATGCAAAAAGATGTGTCAAAAGTTTGCGATGCAATCAAATTATGCGCATAATAGCCGCATTAGTAGCAACCACAAGTGACTCAATATGATGAAAATAAAGCCAATTATTACTGCCATATCTATCGCAGCTGTAAGTGCTAGTGTAGCCGCACTTGCTGCACCTGCCGATAGTACTCGCACATTGCCAGTACGCACGGCTGACGCTATGCCAGGTCTTGCCAAAAAGGTTAGCCTTAATGTGCAAGAAAACCGTAGTCGCTCAGATGGCGCTGCTACTGTACAGTTAAATACAGAGAAAGCGAAACCAGTCGACAGCATGAACCAGCTTATCAATAATAAGCAAGAAGCCAACCAAAACGTGCCAGCCCCAGTTGCTGATAATATGAGTGCAGCAGAACTAACGCGTAAAGATGAGCAAGCTGACCGCAATGATGACATTAGTGAAGGTCAAGCCGTCGCTGCGCCTAGCGACCTATCATCTATCGACTCGTCTGATCCACTCGCTTTTGAGTTACCAGAGAACGAAAAGCGTCAAGACTTTAGCGACGATCCAACCATCAAAAACATCGAAGACAAAGATGGTAAGAAGCATACAACGCTGAACTTGTCGAACTATGCCAAGCAAGTGAATGGTGCTGTCTGGTCACCTAATATGAAAGTCAACTCAGCGATGACGATCAAAATGCAGGCATTGCTTGATTGGAACCATGCTTCTCCTGGTCCTATTGATGGCGGTTGGGGTATGAACAGCAAAAAAGCCCTTGTTAACTTCCAAACGATGAAAGGCTTGCCAGCGACTGGTAAAATGGACCAAAAAACTTGGGATGCCTTGGTTAAAAATATCCCTGCGAACAAACCTGTACTGGTCACTTATACGTTGACCGCAGACGATATCAATACCAATTTTGCGACTACCCCTTCTGGTTCGGAAGCGAAGTCAAAAATGAAAGGTCTTTATTATCAAGATATCAAAGAGATGCTAGGTGAACGTTTCCATATGGATGTACGTTACTTAGATAAACTTAACAAAAACAAAAAGTATGCTGTTGGCGAGACTATCACAGTACTAAATACTCGCGACAAGCTGAACCAACGTATTAATCGCGTAGTCGCCAACAAAGCCGATAAAACATTGTATGCCTATAATGGTGATAAGTTGGTTGCTACTTATCCGACGACCGTTGGTAGCGATGCCACACCGTCTCCAAAAGGCACGTTCAAAATCATCAATAAAGTGAAAATGCCTTGGTATAAATCAACCGTTGGTGAAGGCGCTCAAAAGAAAGTTCATATGATAGCACCAGGACCAAACAACCCAGTCGGTGTCGTTTGGATGGGATTATCTAAGCCTTCTTACGGTTTACATGGCTCACCAGTACCTGAAGGTATCAGTCGTCAAGGCTCAGCAGGTTGTGTTCGTTTGACCAACTGGGATGTGTTAGAAGTTTATGCCAATATCGAAAATGGCGCAGTTGTCGAACTTCAATAAATAGAACCTTATTGAATCTAGCTTCGATGCTAGTTAGCAGATATTTTTAATGATAAAAAAGACCTCAATATTGAGGTCTTTTTTTGTTTGCTGATAGGCGGTTCCACTTCACATCGATAACATTGCTTGTCCTTATGTTTGATTTTATGTTTTATAGCCTTCTTCATTGCCAGTAATACTGCCAATTTTTTTGGTAAAGAATAATCCTGCAGGTATCGAAGCTAGAACGCCCAATCCCACTGCTATTTGAATATGAAATATCTCATCGAACCCTGTAATGAGAGCACCAATCATAAAAAGTCCGATAGTCACAGTAGCTGCCATTGAGTAGATGACAGAAAATAACGGCCAGTTCATAAATTATTCCTTATCTTTATTGTGGATATAATATATTTAACCTTAATTCCACAAAAAAAGTAAGTATTTATCGTGAACCCTTGTAGCATCTATATTGAATGACTTTAGAATAAAAACCATGCTATTATTAAGGTTTTAGACTTAATCATAAGAAATACCAGTTCTTACTCCCACCTTCTCTCAACTCTTTTTTATATTTTCAAGAATCCCCTATATCTTTATCTATTTATCATTACAATAATGACTTTCTTTACCTACTAAGAACGCTATCTGCTATGTCCTCATCTGAAAAAAACACTGCGCCTAACTCAGTGGATCAAAATGATTCACCAATCATTATTGACGCCTCTCACAATCAAGACGCGACAATTGACCCAGTAGTTGATGATGCCGCTGTAGACAATGATGAAAGCGAAGACAATCAACACAAGCAATCGACTGATACAGATGGCGAAATAGACTCCGAAGTAGACACTGAATGTGCGCAGCCACCTGACGCTGAGATAACCATGGAAACTATCAGTGACGATGTGGTCGTAGCAACCTTAGAATCGACAGAACCTGAGTCACAATCAAATACTGAAGCGTCTGAGGTTGCAGAATCAGAGTCTATAGAAGCGAAAGAGAAGTCCGATTTCTTCCAGTCGGATACGGCAGAAACAACAGAAAAAAGTGCTCAAGATGATAGTGATGCTGAAGTAACGGTAGAAGTAGAAGACGACCCTGCTGATGACACAAATATCGCAGCACAGTCATCAGATAACAAAACAGCCAATCAACCAAAAACAAAAAACAAATCTAGTCGCGATGACGACCATCAAAATAATGACTCAGAAGATAAAAACCAAAGTAAAAACAACGATGTAGAAGATAGCGACGCTCAAAAACCTCAAGATGAAAGTGACGAAGATGAGGTTCAAGAGGAAAAAGAAGCCAAGCTTGAATCTTATAAGCAGTTTGTCGCCGAGCAGTTCAGCAATCAAAAGGTAGATTACCCAGAAGTACGGGTTAGAATCGAGGCGAACGCGCTGCCTAGCAAGATGTACTTCATCATGAACATCTTATCTGCCATCATTGCGAGTTATGGCCTAGTGACCAATTCAGCAGCCGTGGTCATTGGAGCAATGTTAGTTGCGATGATGCTAGGCCCTATTACGGGTATAGCGCTAGCAATTATCGATCACCGTATGCCACTGCTACGTAAGTCGCTTTTTACCGTTATTATCGGTGTCTCGCTGGTGGTATTGGTCGGCTTTATCGTTGGTTGGCTACATAAAGACCAACCGCTAACGGCAGAAATCCTATCACGTACCCAGCCCACCTCTATGGATTTAATGATTGCCTTAGCAGGTGGTACAGCTGGCGCGTACGCGATGGTATCTCCGCATCTCTCGGTTGCGGTTGTTGGCGTTGCGGTTGCCACAGCCTTGGTGCCACCACTGGCTGCTAGTGGTATCTTGCTCGCTAATGGCGAGATGCAGCTTGGGCTTGGTGCGCTATTATTGGCAGCGACCAACATTCTTGCTATCCAGTTTACCAATGCGCTTGTATTGTGGGTCTTAGGGTTTCGTCGTTTGGTCGATGACGATTATAAATCCAATACCTATTTGACTTTTTTGCAGCGTAACGCCGTGACTTTATTACTACTTGGTGGCTTAGGTGCCTACTTAACCATCAACCTACAGACCAATGCCAAGCAGCAAGTGTTTGAGAGTAATGTCAAAGAAACCATTAACAACTACTTTATCGACCAAGGCAATGTATTAACCAATACGCAATTTGATACCTCAGAAGAAAATCAAGTAGTGCGGGCAATCGTACGTGGAGAGACTTTGCCGAGCTCATATGACGTACGCCAGATTGAGACACTCATTACTAATGATATGGCAGAGAATTTCCCAGAGTACTTGCCAATTAAGCTCCAACTACGTTATTTGCCTGTGCAAGTAATCGAGTCCAATCCAACGACGCAAGACAAATTGGATGAAACGGATGCGGCAATTTTGACCAATTAATCTTAATACTCTATAAATTAGGCGATGACTAGCACACGTATAATAACCTAGTAGTTATAACTCTTGTACCAAGAGCTTGGGCGTTTGTGCTAAAATCGCTTGCAAAATTATTTTATGTCATTTACTCAATTCTATCCGTCAGTAAGGAGCCGCTGTGAGCCAGCCATTTCGCTCAGCCGATATTCGCCAAGCCTTTATCGATTTTTTCATAAGCAAGCAGCACACCCAAGTTTCATCGTCTAGCTTGATTCCACACAATGATCCGACATTGCTATTTACCAATGCCGGTATGAATCAATTTAAAGAAACCTTTTTGGGTATGGAACCACGTGACTATACACGTGCGGTAACCTCGCAAAAGTGCGTACGTGCTGGCGGCAAACATAATGATTTGGATAATGTCGGCTATACCGCACGTCATCATACTTTCTTTGAAATGCTTGGTAATTTCTCGTTTGGTGATTATTTCAAGCAAGCAGGCATCGAGTACATTTGGGAGTTTTTGACCTCGGAGAAGTGGTTAGCGATTGATAAAAATCGTCTTTATGTCACTATCTATGAAACTGACGACGAAGCCTTTGAGATTTGGAATAAAAATATCGGCATTCCAAGTGAGCGCATCATTCGTATTGGTGATAACAAGGGTGCTCCTTACGCTTCTGATAACTTTTGGACAATGGGTGATACTGGTCCTTGTGGTCCTTGTACCGAAGTCTTTTATGACCATGGCGCCGACATCGAAGGCGGCTTGCCAGGTACCCCAGAAGAAGACGGCGATCGCTATATTGAGATTTGGAACTGCGTATTCATGCAGTTCAATCGTCAAAAAGACGGCACGCTATTACCACTCCCTGCACCTAGCGTCGATACAGGCATGGGGCTTGAGCGTATTAGTGCCATCATGCAAGGCGTTCATGGCAACTATGAGATCGACTTGTTTGTCCATTTGATGGACGCAGCGGCTGACATCTTAGAAATCAATAATGAGCAACAATCATCATTAAAAGTCATCGCCGACCATATTCGTGCTGTAGCATTTTTGATTGCTGATGGTGTCACGCCAAGTAACGAAGGTCGTGGCTATGTATTGCGCCGTGTCATTCGTCGCGCAGTACGTCATGGCAACAAACTTGGTGCTGATAGCGAATTCTTCTATAAAATGGTTGCGCCGCTTGTGGCTGAAATGGGCAGTGCCTATCCTGAGCTAAAAGACAAGCAGAGCGTCATCGAAAACGCCATTCAAAAAGAAGAAGCACAGTTTGCTAAAACACTGGCACAAGGCTTACGTTTACTTGCCAGCGAACTTGAAGGCTTGCAAGATGGCGATACGCTATCTGGTGAAGCGGCATTTAAGCTTTATGATACCTATGGTTTCCCACTTGATTTGACCGCCGATATCACTCGTGAGCGTGGTATTGCTATTGATGAAGCGGAATTTGATGAGCATATGCAGGCACAACGTGAGCGTGCGCGTGATGCTGGCAAGTTTGACGTCGATTACAGCAGTGTCATCCAAGTAGAAACACCAACGACATTTATCGGCTATGAGCAGCTTGAAGAAGACGGCGTGACTATTGACGCGCTTTATCAAGACGGCAACCCAGCAGACAGCTTAACAGAAGGCATGGAAGGCGTTGTGGTATTAGATCGCACCCCATTTTATGCCGAAGGTGGTGGTCAAGTTGGTGAGCTTGGTGAAATTCGTACAGCATCTGGCGTCTTTGAAGTACAAGATACCAAAAAATCTGGTCAGGCGATTATCCATTATGGTGTCGTGACCATGGGTGATATCAGTACTAAGCAGACTGCTGAAGCGCAAGTACTGTCCAGCATTCGTGCAGCCAGCGCCAAAAACCACTCAGCCACTCACCTATTGCATGCAGCGCTAAGAGAAGTGCTGGGCGACGCGGTCACGCAAAAAGGCTCACTAGTTTCAAGCGAAGTGTTACGTTTTGACTTTGCTTATGACAAACCTGTCAGCGCCGCTGAGATCATGCGTGTTGAACGTCTCGTTAATGAGCAAATTCAAGCCAACACCCCTGCCCGTATCGAGCATATGTCGATTGACGAAGCGATGAATCAAGGCGCTATGGCACTGTTTGGCGAAAAGTATGGCAGTGACGTTCGAGTCCTAACCATGGGTACAGATCGTATCGTTGATGGTCAGCGCAAGCCTTTCTCTATCGAGCTATGTGGTGGCTTGCACGTACAGCGTACTGGCGATATCGGTGTGCTAAAAATCACCAGTGAGTCTGGTATTGCTGCTGGTATCCGCCGAGTTGAAGCTGTCACTGGCATGAACGCGGTCAAAAACATTCAGCAAAGCGAGCAACAACTGAGCGAGCTCACAAGTCAGCTAAAAGTAAAACGTCCTGAAGTAGCGCAGCGTGTCCGTACGATGGCTGATAAGCAACGCGACCTAGAAAAACAACTAGAGCGCTTGCAGCAAAAAATCGCCAGCGCTCAAGCAGCCAATTTGCTTGATGATGTACAAACGATCGCCGGTACGCCAGTTCTTATCAGCACCTTAAGCGGTATCGATGGTAAATCTATCCGTACGCTGATGGACGATATCAAATCAAAACTGCCTGATAGCGTGATTGTATTAATTGGTGATAAAGATGACCAGTTAGCACTCGCAGCGAGCGTCGCAAAATCTGTTACTGCCAAAGTGAAGGCTGGTGATATTATTCGTCACTTGGCAGGTGAGCTTGGTGGTAAAGGTGGCGGTAAGCCTGACTACGCACAAGGCGGTGCACCGAAGTCTGGCAATAGTACAGCGGTTATCAGCGCTCTACCTGCTTGGATTGAAACCCAGCTTAGCTAAGCTGGCGAATATTAAACTCGCGAATATACTGGTATAGCGCGTCACAATGTACCTTATATTTATCGCATAGCTTTACTCCACTACGCATAGAATACGTGATTGGTTATAACTACTATAACCAATCGCCATACATCTAAGCGCTCCTGAGGCTTAAAGTTATGCGGCAGATATGGTATAAAGGTCAACGTTTGGGCATATTGTTCATTCCATAAGGTTGATAGATACCATTAGAAGAATGAAAGACCTAAAGGCATAACTCTTATCATCTGGCTTTATCTATACAAGCATTGACGAGCATCACATTGACTCTCATCAATGACAATAAAAAGTCATTATTGAATAAATAGGTAGATTTTTATGGCGTTAATAGTACAGAAATACGGCGGCACCTCGATGGGCAGTATCGACCGCATCAAAAACGTCGCCAAACGAGTCAAACGCTGGCATGACAATGGTCATCAAGTGGTCGTCGTGGTCTCAGCCATGAGCGGCGAAACCAACCGTTTGATTGATCTAGCTCGCCAAATTAGCACGCAACCTGATCCTCGCGAATACGATCAGATGGTCTCAACAGGTGAGCAGGTTTCTATCTCACTCCTCGCTATGGCCATTAAAGAGCTTGGTATTGGTGCCCGTTCAATGACTGGTCGCCAAGTCGCGATTAAGACCGACAACGCCCATAACAAAGCCCGTATCGAAAGCATCGATGACAAAAACATACGTGAGCAATTAGATGCTGGCAATATCGTTATTGTGGCAGGTTTCCAAGGTATCGACGAAGAAGGCAACGCGACCACATTAGGACGCGGTGGTTCTGATACCACAGGTGTGGCGATTGCCGCGGCCTTGGGCGCTGACGAGTGTCAAATTTATACCGACGTCGATGGCGTCTATACCACTGACCCTCGCGTGACCTCAAAAGCCAAAAAACTTGAAAAAATTACATTTGAAGAAATGCTTGAAATGGCAAGTCTTGGCTCTAAGATTCTACAAATTCGCTCAGTAGAATTCGCTGGTAAATATGGCGTGCCGCTACGTGTACTCTCTAGCTTTGATGAAAACACAGACGGTAGCTTTGACCAAGAATTTCAAGACAACGTGGGTACCCTAATTACGATAGACGAAGGAGACAATATGGAACAGGCAATCATCTCAGGTATCGCGTTCAATAGAGACGAAGCAAAAATCTTAGTACGCGGCGTGCCTGACCATCCTGGTATCGCCTCTGCTATCTTAAGCCCAATTGGTCGTGCCAATATCGAAATCGATATGATTGTACAAAACCTTTCGGATAACGGTACCACTGATTTTACTTTCACGGTTAACCGCACTGATTTAGATAAGACGCTAAAAGTGCTTAACGAAGAAGTAAAAGATGAAATTGGCGCCAAAGAAATATTGGGCAACAGTGAAGTCGTCAAAGTGTCATTGGTTGGTGTTGGCATGCGTTCACACGCAGGTGTCGCTAGTCTTATGTTCCAAACACTGGCTGAAAACAACATCAATATCCAAATGATTTCAACCAGCGAAATCAAAGTGTCGGTCCTAATTCAGGATCAACACTTAGAAAAAGCCGTTAAGTCATTGCACACGGCATTTGGCCTAGATCGTGAAGACGGTGAAAGCAAAATCGCTGGGCTATAAGACATAAAAACTGTTAAAATATAGCATTAGCTTTAATGGTTATCTATTAATCGCTATTAATGACTTTATACTTTATATAGTATATAGATAAACAGCATTTAAATTAATAGCGTTTGAATTAATAGTATCTAAATAAAAACAGTACTTAAATAAAATAGGATCTTTTTAGGTCCTATTTTTATTTTTTAGCATAGTTGAAATGAGCATTTACCTAATAGTTTTGTGAAAAACCGTGACAGTATCTGTTATGCCGCCTATAATGGGGCTTTCATTTGGGCTAAATGAATCTACCTATCATTACCGCTATTGGCACGATATCTGGCATCGTGATAATGGTTATATTGCATGTTTGGTGCTGCGGTGATGTTCTGCAATTGAGAAGTAATCTGATGAGTAATAATTTGTTGATGCGACATAAGGAGTGTGACGCATGTTAATTTTGACACGCCGCGTGGGCGAAACGCTAATGATTGGCGACGAAGTAAGTGTGACGGTTCTAGGCGTCAAAGGCAATCAAGTACGTATCGGTGTAAACGCACCTAAAGATATTGCAGTACACCGCGAAGAGATTTATCAACGTATTCAGCATGAGCGTTCTGTACAGTCGCAAATGCAGCATCTTGAACAAGGCAACTTTTCGCCTTCGTTTGATGACGAAGACTACTTTAATCGCTAAGCTAGCTAAATTATAATGCTGAACGCTCAACGGCTACTATCATCATTGAGCACACATAAATATTATATTGTTTTTTTAATCTGCTCTGAGGTCATTTATTTATGAGTATCCGCCAATCAGATGTATCGGCATTACTTAATGGTTTGAACAAAAAAGCCATTGGATTCAATGATGTCATCAGCTTTATCGATGATTTTTATCGCTATGCGCCTGCTCCTTTCGTAAATGGAATGGTACATAATGCAGCCGGTGAGAACGAAGGTAGCGCAAAGATTTTTGGTTTTGCTAAGCACCATGGCCTGAACCAATTGGACACGCTTAAGCTATTTGGCGAGCATTATGCCAAGGTTCAAGCAACGCCTAACGGTACCGATCATGCCAATATCCGTAATTTTTTACATTGGGGCTGGCAAGGATTTTTGATGCAAAAGAACCCGCTAACGGTTCGTCCTAGTGTCGATACGACTGCTATTTAATCGTCTATGATGATTAAGCTATTTCTGATAATTTAATTATTGATAAAGTAAAAAAGCCACGCTATATAGCGTGGCTTTTTATGATAATTGTTTTTATCACAACTATTACAACTTATTTATAAATCTATTTATCACGAAACTTAACAGGCTGTACCGCACCTTTAGGATTCGGCATATTAGGGTAGTGATGCTCGTGCTCGACATCACATTCAGCGCCAACGACAGTACCATCGTCTTTTACGGGTTTATGAATATAACCTGTACGCTCAGCTGGCGGCAGATGCTCATGTTCCCATACCATCACAGCTTGCATACAAGTCTCACGCTGCTCAGCGGTAATCTTACGACCGTCAGGCCATTTACCTAGCTCAATCGCCATACGAAATTTATCAACCACTTCGGGCGTTAGACTTGCTAGTATTGTTTGTTTATCCATCTTGCCTACTCTCCACTACCATTTTTTGCATCATATTTTGGTCTAATAGATACGCTTATTCATCGTCTATAATATCATCATCGACATCAAGACTGAATTCTTCGGCATGTACGTTCCAGTGCAGCTTTGTACGGCAGGCCTCATAAAAGTCAAACCCAGGTGGGTGCAACAAGGTAAGCTTATCAGGATGCTTACGAATATGGAGGCGCTGCTCTTGCTCAAGTGGCACGCTTGGCTTACCGTCCGCACTTACCATCGGCTGAGTACGATTGTCTTCGTGGATACGAATACAAACCTCACTATTACCGCTGACCACAATCGGTCTGCTAGATAATGTATGGGGATGCATCGGCACCAGACAAATAGCGTCCATACTCGGATGAATAATTGGACCGCCACCTGATAAGGCATAAGCAGTAGAACCAGTCGGTGTTGCTGCTATCAAGCCATCACTATGCTGTCTATAAACGTCATGTCCATCAATTTTCATCTGAAAATCAATCATATGTACGGATTTACCAGCATGCAGTACGATGTCGTTCAGCGCCATGTCTTCATGGATAATTTTGCGCCCTTCTCGTATCTCCATAGTCAATAAAAACCGATGGTCCAGTTGATAGTCCCCCATCAATACTTGGCGTAACTTAAAGGCAGCTTCATCAGGTTTTACATCTGCTAAAAATCCTAAACGACCACGGTTAACCCCTAATACAGGTACACGGTAGCGTGCTAGCGCTTCAGCCGCATGTAGTATCGAACCATCACCGCCAACAACAATAACCAAATCACAAATCTCACCAATCAAACCACGTTTGACGATTTTGACTCTTTCTATGTCTGTGAGATCAAGCGTTGGCAAATTGGCCGTTTGTACATCCATTATCAACGTCAAATTCATATCATTCACGGTTTGGGCAATCTGTACCAAGCTTTGAGTGACACTACGTTTACCAGCACGGCCCATTAGACCAATACGCCTAAAGGCGGGGTTTTTAATAGCGTGGAATAGCTCTGATTCATGTAAGTGTGGCAATCTTGCTGACTGCGCTGAGTTTTCCATAAAACGACTCGGTATAACGGTGAAGTACAAGGTAATGATAGCGATAAATGCGCGCTTAGACTAGCATGTTTATGAATTATCGTTGTTAACTGTCGTAACTGACCCCATATAAAAGCTATCGAATGTTTTACTTAGTCAGATCTGTCTGTTCAGTTTTTCAATTAGCGTATTGGGCGATACTGTAGCTCGATGCACTAGACAATGAACAGCCTGAGGTTGCACCGCAGCAGTTGTCACGCAAACACAGTTGACAATAATGGCGGTTTTGCTAAAGTAACTAACATCACTATTTTTATATTTTATTATTAAGGACTTATGTATGGCCAATCCTATTGTCAGTCGCGCAGAACTTGCGATCGGCGGTAATCCAATGACGGTCAAGGGCGTAATTCAAAAGACCAGCTTGTTACTTGGTTTATCAGCCATTACTGGTGTGGGCTTTTTCTTTTATGCGCTTATGGCAGGTTTATCGCAAGGTTTTATTACGATGGCAGCCTTTGGTAGCATGATTGCTGCGTTTGTTCTGGCTCTTTTTATTACCTTTAAGCCGCAAAAAGCCAAGACTTTGGCAGTGCCTTACGCCTTGTTAGAAGGTATCTTTTTGGGCGGCATCTCATTATTTTTCATGAGAATGTATCCAACAGTACCAGTCACTGCAATGTGTGCAACTTTCGTCACAGCTGCAGTTATGCTAGGTTTATATCGTTCAGGTTTAGTTAAGGTTACTGAAAAGTTCCGCTCTATCGTGACCTCAGCGGTTATTGCCATTATGCTTGTTTATGTAGCACAGTGGGTACTTTCTCTAGCGTTTGGTTCATCATTGCCGTTCCTATTTGAAGGTGGCGCTATCGCTATTGGCTTTAGCTTATTTGTCATCGTTATCGCTTCTTTCACCTTGCTATTAGATTTCGATAATATTGATCGCGGTGTTGCGATGGGTGTTTCTGAAGATTACGAATGGTTGTTCAGTATTGGTATTCTTGCAACCCTCGTCTGGATGTATATCGAATTTATGCGTCTGCTAAGCTATCTACAAGACTAATTGTAAGAGTAACCTAACAGTATCTCTGTATAGAAAAAACCGCCTTCCATTTGATGCAAGGCGGTTTTTTTATGGGCAAACTTTACAGACCTGTTTACATTAAATACTTTTTAAAGAGACTAAGCACGTTTTAGACGCAATGCATTTAATACAACAAACAATGAGCTGAGCGACATACCAATTGCAGCGAGCCATGGTGGCACATAGCCTAAAGCCGCTGGTATCAGGACGATACTGTTGTAAGCGAGCGCCCAACGGAAATTTTGCTTGATAATACGTTCCGTCTTATCAGAGATGCGTTTAGCCGCAGTGATGGCCTCGATCTGTCCATTTAAGATAATACTATCACTAGATACTTGTGCTAAGTCTGCCGCACCTGCAATCGAGGTCGACACATCTGCTGCGGCTAGCACTGGTGCATCGTTGATACCATCACCTACCATCAATACCACAGCACCATTAGCTTGCAACTGCTGGATATGATTGACCTTATCAGTTGGTGATAGTCCATTGTATGCTGCTTGCATACCTAAACTCTCAGCCATGACTAGCGCTTGCGGGCTTGGATCACCTGTCAACATAACAGACTCGATACCTAGTGCTTTAAGCGTATCGAGCATCGACTGCGCACTATCACGTACCTTGTCATTGAAATAAAAGCATGCCAGCGCTTGCCATTTTTTGCTATCAGTATTTTGATAAGACAATACCACTGCTGAGCTGGCTCGCTGAGCTACCAGATCAATGGTTAAATCATTACTAGCATCTATATCATTGGCGCTGTCATTTGTTTTATCTAACGCAAAGTCCTTGTGACCGATTCGATATACAGTGCCATCAATCATCGCTTCTACACCGCCTGCTGGATAATGCTGTACGGCTTGCGTCGATGGTAGATGTAACTGATAGGCTGCCGTCAGTAACGCGTGGGCAATTGGATGACGACTCCCTACTTCTAGTGCAGCTGCAATTGCCAACAGCGTATCTTTTTGCGCTGTTAATGACAAATCGTCAGTTTCGGTCTGGCTTTTTGATGTGATTAACTCGATATTTAGTAGGTTTGGTTTGCCATAAGTCAGCGTGCCAGTTTTATCAAAAGCAACATGCGTGATTTCAGCTAGCGTTTGTAATGTATGTCCACGCGTCGTCAAAAAACCATAACTTGCCAGACGATTGGTTGAGACGGTCAAGGCAATCGGCGTCGCCAATGACAATGCACATGGACAAGTAGCGACTAAGACTGCCACGGTTGCCCAAATGGCTTGGCTTGGGTCAACAATATACCAGCCGACAAATACTAAGACGGATAAAACCAAAATACGCGCGACAAACCAACGTGCCAGCTTATCTGCTTGCTGCGCCAATTTGGGTTTTTCGCTCATGGCACGATTCATCAATCGATCAATTAAGCCTATCTGACTGTCTTTTGGTAAGGCGGTGACTAGCATCTCAAACGGCTGGCTATCGTTTTGTGCACCACCAACAATATAATCGCCTTGAGATTTGATGATTAAATCACCCTCGCCCGTCAGTAGACTTTGTGACACTGTTGCAGTAGAGCTTAGCAAGATACCATCACTGATAATCTCAGAACCCGCTTCAACCAAAATGATGTCGCCCACTTGTAAACTATGAGCGGTGACCATTTGCTTTGACTCTATATCGCCTTCGGGCTGTGATTGCGTATTCGGTTGGTTACGTGACTGCTGCCATTCTTGAGCGATACGCGATGTGAGCTGATAAACATTGGCGTCCATACGCTGCATAAAGTCAGGCATCGGCTCTACTGTAGCCGACTCACCTTTAGTAGTTTCATTTTCAATAAGCTCATCTTGCTGAGACTCATTTTCTTTCAGCAGTTGTAAAATACGCTCGGCAGCTGCTTTGTCTTCAGCGACTTTTTGCACCAATACCGGCTCGACCACCACCAAATCATTAGCCATAGTCGCGGCTTTTAGACGTGCGTTATGCTCGATATAACGCCCTGCTAACAGAAAGAAGATAAACATGCTGACCGAGTCATAATACGTCTCCCCTTGCCCAGTGATGGTAGCGTAGAGACTGGCAAAGAAAGTGATAATCAATGCAAGACTGACGGGCACATCCATATTGACTTGGCGCGCACGAATTGCTGACCATGCAGAGGTGAAGAAAGGAATGCCAGCATAGAAAAATACAGGCGTACTCACAAATAAAGACACCCAACGCAAAAAGTCACGTTGGAATATCAACATGTCGCTATACTCACCAAAATAAAGCGCAACGGCATACATCATCGCTTGCATCGAACCTAGTGCAGCGATGCCGAGACGCAATAGCATTTGATTGTTATGACGTGCCAGCATGGCTTCGTGTGTATCTTGGCGATAAGGCTTGGCTTCGTAGCCGATTTCGTTGATGACCGCTAAAATACGACTGATGGGTAATTTGTTTTCATCCCAAATGACCCGCATACGTTGGTTGGTCAGATTTACCTGACATTTACCAATACCCTCTAGCTCATCGAGACGCGACTCAATCAGCCAAGTACAGGCAGCACAGCGTAAGTTATTAACCGACAGCTCTGCTACTGACATGCCATCTTGCGCGTAAACGAACTGTGATTTTATCTCGTCATGATCGTAGACCTCAAGACGCGTCAGCTGAGTTGGCAAACTTGCCGTACGATTAATTTCCGATCGGTCAAGATAATACTGCTCAAGACCAGCCTCTACTATGCTTTGGGCAGCTAACTGACAGCCCATACAACACATCTCTCGTGACTGACCTAATATCTCAGCATAAAACGGTGGCTGAGGTACGGGATCGCCGCAGTGAAAGCAGTGGTCAGCCAGCGGAAGCACTAAGCCTTCGATGATAGAAGTGTCTTCATAAGAGTGATTGGTAGCAGATGATACTGATGATGGGATACTAGACATAGTCGCGCTTACTTCCTTTGACAGGCTTGCTTAAAATGCATTCATTTAAAGCAAACTTGCTCGTATTGACTGTACTGTACGTCATGCAATAGAGCCGTTTTTAATCACATGAATATTACTACTGTTAGTAGCATAGTATTCATAACGAACGGCTAATAGCAAACCATTAGCAACAGCGAATTCATACAAAATACATCGTGAGGGCAATCGTAAATTGTTATCTTATATGGCGTTTATCTACCAGATTGAAAGTGACTGACGCTTTATTACAAGTATCGGTATTTTAATAGGGATTATACTATAAGCTATCGCTATGAGCAGTATCATCGCTCATAGTCTACGACCAATAAATGCCTGCGTTGACGATGATAGATTGAAAAATTTGTCAATTTGCGTCATTATGAGGCAGTTTTTTATCCAAAAATGGTGCGACATCCGTGCAAAAACCTAATTACAAGTTACCAAATACCAAGTTATCAGCGTCATCTAAGTCTGCTATGCACACGCTACCCTCGCAGCAGCGCGGCTTGGTCTTTAGTAGTCTGCTATTAATTATCATCATCGCAGGCATGGTGCTGTTGGCGCTATATTTGATCAAACTTGATCGCACCATTACTCATAAGTTTGAGGGCAAGCGCTGGGACATTCCAGCCAAAGTGTATTCGCAGCCGCTTGAGCTGTATCAAGGTGCCAATGTCGATAGAGATACGATGAAGACATGGCTAGAGTTGCTTAATTATCAAAGCAACAAAGCTTATGATCGTACAGGCACCTATCATCGAACAGGTAATACTTACTTTATTCACACGCGCGGCTTTACGTATAGCGCCAATGATAAAGATGCCGAGCAAGTCATCAAAATGACAATTTCTGGCAATAAAGTAGAATCTATCCAGAGTACTCTGCCTGCCAAAAGCGGCATCATTCGTCTAGAGCCTGTCAATATCGGTGGTATCTATCCAGACAGTAATGAAGATCGGATGGTTGTGTCTTTGGACGAAGTGCCTCAGCCGTTAATTGATGCCCTTATCGCTACCGAAGATCGCGCGTTTTATGAGCATAAAGGGGTATCGGTACGTGGTATCGCCCGTGCCGTAATCAATAACTTTACTGGTGGTGCCAGACAAGGTGGTTCGACAATCACCCAGCAGCTGATCAAAAACTTTTATCTCAACTCAGATCGCACTATCAAACGCAAAGCCAATGAAGCATTGATGGCCGTGCTACTTGAACTGCATTACAGCAAAGATGAAATTTTACAGACCTATTTGAATGAGATTTATCTGGGTCAAAATGGCAACCGCTCTATCAATGGCTTTGGTTTGGCATCACAGTTTTATTTTGACAAACCACTTAATGAGCTGCGCTTAGATCAGCAAGCGATGCTGGTTGGTATGGCAAAAGGCCCAAGTATCTATAACCCACGTCGTAATCCAAACGACTCAAAAGCACGCCGTGATGTGGTGCTTAATAACATGCTGACCATGGGTACACTGAGCCAAGAAGACTACGACAAAGCCTTAAAGCAACCGCTTGGCATCGTGGATAAGCCTGCTGAAGGCAAAAGTCAGTTCCCTGACTTCTTGGATATTGTTAAACGTGAGCTAAATACCGTTTACTATTCTGACGACCTCAAAAACGAAGGTCTGATTATTATCAGCACCTTAGACCCTATCGCTCAATTGGCAGCAGACAAGGCCGTTGATAGAAAACTTGGTGAGCTGCGTCGTAATAGTAGCAAAACTAAGGATTTACAAGGCGCGTTAGTGAGTGCCAACCCTGAGACTGGCGAGCTAGTGTCTGTTGTAGGTAGTGGTAGTGAATTTACAGGGTTTAACCGTGCGGTCGATGCCAAACGCCAAGTCGGCTCATTGCTTAAACCTATCATTTATATGACTGCGCTTGAGAGCGGTCGTTATAACTTAGCCAGTTCAGTAGATGACTCCCCTATTACGGTCAATCTAAACGACGGTACTGACTGGAACCCTAAAAACTACGACAACCGTGATCATGGCTATGTACCATTTACCACGGCACTATCTCAATCCTATAATCAGGCGGCAGTACGCTTAGGTATGGAGTTCGGCGTTAATACCTTTGCTAAGCAATTACAGCGCATGGGTATCAAAGAAAAAATACCACCTTACCCATCAGCATTGTTAGGCTCAGTTAATTTGAGTCCGATGGATATGCTTGGCATTTATCAAGTCTTTGCCACTGGTGGCTTCCGTACGCCTATTCATAGTATTCGTACGGTCATTGATGATCGCGGCCGTATCTTACAGCGTACTGGGCTTAACACTCAGCGCAGTATTCCACCTGAAACCAACTTTTTGACCAACTATGCATTACAGCAAGTCGTCTCAAATGGTACAGCCAGACGCGCCCAATCACTCGGCAGTAATTTAAACCTAGCCGGAAAAACAGGTACAACAAACGACTACCGTGATGCTTGGTTTGCAGGCTATAGTGGTAACTATGTGAGTGTCGTTTGGGTTGGTCGTGATGATAATAAACCGATTGGTTTAAGTGGTGGCACTGGCGCCTTACCAGTTTGGGTAGATTATATGAAACGCCTAAAACTGACTCCAGTTGCCCTACCAGAGCCAGAAGGTATCGAGTGGTTATGGCTAGAGAACAATTCAGGCAAACTGTCTAATGAACGCTGCGCTAACGCTCGCTACTTACCAGTAATGTCAGCTCACCTACCAGAAGAAGCCAGCAGTTGTGCGCTGAGCCTGTATCAGCAAGATCGCGCTCGTGAACAGACACAGTTTCAGAACCAGCAAGGTGATATCAATCAACAACGTCGCCGCGAAGGTTTAGAGATTCCAAATGTTGAATCTGATGATGCAGCAGGTAGCAGCGAGCAAAGTGAAGGTGATGAAGACCGTGCTGATACTTGGTATGACCGTGCTGTTGAATGGTTCTAGCTATTGAGTGGTTCTAGCTGTTGAATGGCTCTAATAGTGTTTTTGATATTTAGCTTTTAATATTTAAAAAAGGTTTTAACATGATGGTGTCATCTTTACGGACAACTACTTCAGTAAAACAAACCATAGTGCTATGGCGCAATAAAATCACGTCAAACAATACATTACTTGCAGGCAGCGCGATCGTTGGCATGCTAAGCCTAAGTGCTTGTCAGACGGCACCTAGCACGTCGACTACAGTGCAAACCACGCCTGTTCAAACATTACCAACGTCACAACCGACCGTGCCATCAACGACAACTGCTCCAGCGCATATCACGGAAGCAAATGATCAAAGCAACTATCCAACCGAGCCTTACGATGCGGTTGAACAGTCCGAAACACCAAATCCGTTAACGCAAGAAACCCCTGTATTTACGCCTCCTGCTCCAGAAGTGATGCAGCCTGATCCTGTTATCATTGCACCTTCTCGTAACGACTATATAATCTCTGAACCATCAGTACCGTCGCATAATGAATTACTTGAGCACGCTAGAAGAAACTCGCAGCAACGTACTCAACAATCTGTAAGCAATAATAGTAATCTACCTGCGTTTCGCAATTTGATGCAAGTAGGTATCAGTCAGTTGAAAGCGGGCAATCTAACCAATGCCGAGAACAGCTTTACCCGTGCACAGCGTCTAGCGCCCAAATCATCGGCGGTATACTTCTATTTGGCACAAGTAGCATTAAAAAAGAACCAGCCTCGTAAAGCAGAAGCGATGGCACGTCGTGGTCTTAGCGTCTCTCAGGATAGCAGTCGTAGACGAGCACTATGGCAAGTTATATTGCAATCAGGACAAGCTCAGGGTAACTCACGCGTGGTCAATGAAGCAAAACAAGCACTGCGCTAATAGCTGAGTATTTGTGCCTCTTAGATTCATTAGTTAAAACATCTATATACATCATGAATTTCGTTGTATGTAGACTTATCTAGGGTATTCCCTAACACCTACACTTATTTTTATTTCCGCTTAAGGTTATCTTTATGGCATGGCAACAACTGCATTTACAATGCGAAAAATCAAACGTCGACTTGGCTGAAGCGCTTTTGTTAGAAGCAGGCGCATTATCAATAGCTTTAGACGATGCTGGCGATCAACCTTTGTTTGAGCCACTTCCAGGTGAATCGCCGCTTTGGGATGAGGTGATACTAACAGGATTGTTTGATGCGACTACTGATGCAGGTAGTCGTCAAGCGGTTGAGCAATTAAGTCATGAAATTGCTGCACAAGTACAGGCTACTCGTATCTGGCTAACGGCTGTTGATGATAAAGACTGGGAGCGCGAATGGATGAGCAACTATCATCCTATCGAATGTGCTAATGACCTATGGATTGTGCCTGACTGGCTAACACCGCCTAACCCTGAAGCCACCAATATCATTATGGACCCAGGTTTGGCATTTGGGACTGGCTATCATGCTACGACTCGCCTATGCCTAGACTGGCTAACAGAGCAAGACCTAACAGACAAAGTGGTTATCGATTATGGTTGTGGCTCAGGTATTCTAGGGATTGCTGCTTTGCTATTGGGTGCACGTCAGGTATATGCAGTCGATATTGACCCGCAGGCGGTACTTGCTACCAATCAGAATGCAGTACGCAACAATGTAGGCGAACGTTTACAGGCATTTCTACCAGAAGAATTTACAGAGTACTGCTCGCAACATGATGTGTTGCCTGTAGAAGTGATTGTTGCCAATATTTTAGCAAAGCCGCTTATTGGTTTAGCACCTTACTTTGCAACACTGGTTGCGCCAAAGGGCCGTATCGTTTTGGCAGGTTTGATTGAGTCGCAAACCGAGCAAGTCACTGAAGCTTATCAGCCATATTTTGCACTCGATCCTAAGCATGCTTTTACTGCGCAAGAAGACCAGCATTGGCAACGTTTATCAGGTACATTTACTAGCTAGCAACATTTAATTACATCTGTTACGATAGAGGGCAGTCAAATGTTATGTGTTTGACGCCACTCTGTCTTTGCCTACAATTCATCGAAATTAAATAAGTAAAATGCGTATTGTGGGCCGCTATTGGTGAGTGGCTAAGCGGTATTGATAACCATACTTTTTTGGATTCGCCTCTATGACCACGCCAATAGAAACCCAATGCCCCCATTGCCAAGCTTGCTATAGCGTTAAACAAACTCAACTAAATCAAGTCAATGCTACCATCAGCTGTGATCGGTGCCAGCAAAGTTTTTTGGTCAATAAACATCTTGTGGTAAATTCTGAGGTCATTCAAAAACCAACACCACAAAAAAATATTCCTGCTCAACAAAAAGCTCAAACTCAACCAATTTCGAACGAGCAAAAAACGTCTACTAATAGTAATCAGCATAAACCTCAAAATGTGCCAAATCGCCCTACATCTTCAATCAGTAAGAAAAAATCATCTGATACTTTGATTCATGACGACTTAATTTATGACGATATGGATATAGACGAGCCAGAAGAAGACGTTCAAGAGTATGACTCTTTAGATAATATGGATGCATGGTTAACCCAAGCCAGTAATACCAGTCCTAGCGCAGCAACCACAGAAAAACCAAAAGCGCCCTCTTCTAAAGAAACTATCAAAACCTCTAATCCATCAACAAAGAAACCATCTACTAGTACAATATCAGCATCAACACAGAACATGCTCAGCTCGGCAGCGGCCAATGATATTCATGCCAATGTTGAGAGTAGTGATAACAATTCATGGCTACAAAAACTATTAGAAGAACAAAATCAAGACGAAGAAACACCGCCAGATGACACAGACTTATCACAGCTTCTATCTGATATGGGAGTACCCGTTAAAGATGAAGAGCCTGCTGTCGACGATCGTTTAAGAAAAACACAGCTACCGTTTGCACCAACCCAAACGACACGTTCTATTGCATCATTATTATGGATATTAGGTTGTTTGGTCCTAGCACTGCTACTCGCGGCTCAGTATGTTATTTTTAACTTAGAGAACTTAGTCAAAAACCCAACCTATGCTCAGCGTCTCCAATCGATATGCTCTGTCGCTGCCTGCAGCTTGCCCAGTGCAGATTTATCAGCGCTTACCATCAGCAATACCTTTCATAGAAGCAGTCAGATTAAAACTGCTGGTACATTTAGCGATATAGGCGCTACTCTAAGTAATGGCAGCCCGCAATCACAACTATACCCAAATGTAAAAATAAGCGTTTACGGTAGAAATGAGCTTATTGGAGAGTTTATTGCAGGTCCAAACGATTATTTATTAGGCAAGCAAAGTCAGTTAATGGCCAATACAGATAGACAGCTATTGTTTACTATCCCTGTCGCTAATGCGCAAATTCGCGACATTACTATGACCGCTCTTTATTAAACTAGGGTGTCATATATAAATAAGCGTGAGTAGAAAATACACCGTAAATTCATTTTCAATTAAACCGTGATAGCCAAGATAACGATGAATCTATCAGCGCTAGGCGATATTAATTTGATATACTATGGTTCTGACCCCTCACAATCAGAATTTTTCTTCATCTCAAGGATATTATTTTATGGCACCTCATGCACAGCATAATGCTAATCATTTTGCTAAAAGCTCTGAGCACCCTGCCGATTATAATAAAGACGAATACCAATCACCTACGCACGGCTTTGATTTTGCTAGTCAACACTATACAAATAGTGCGCAGCAACCTCTACGAGTTCATGTGGAGCGTGTGGTACGTCAGTACTTTGCGATGCTAGGAGATGAGATGCCCACTGATTTATATGAGCTGATTTTGAAGCAAGTCGAAGAGCCTCTCTTATCTGTCGTCCTAGAAAAAACAAGAGGCAACCAAACCAAATGTGCTCAGATATTAGGCCTAAATCGAGGCACTTTGCGCAAAAAAATGAAAACCTATGATTTAATGTAACATTGTTATATGAGCTTACCCATCATTGACTATCATTATGTATGGCAATTAAATGTTCCGCGCTTTATCTATCATGATACGGCATACCATTGTCATCATCACCTTGCCAGACGTTTACGTCAGGCTTTTTTTATGGAAAATTTCTTATGAGTACAACCCCACTTGCCCTACTATCGGTCTCCGATAAGTCTAATATCGTCGAGTTTGCTCAAGGCCTTCTCAAAGCAGGTTTTGGTTTATTATCTACTGGCGGTACTTATCGTCTGCTCACAGAAAACAATGTCGACGTGACTGAAGTATCAGATTACACAGGCTTTCCCGAAATGATGGATGGCCGTGTTAAAACGCTACATCCTAAGATTCACGGTGGCATCCTAGGACGCCGCGGTACAGATGATGCAGTAATGAGTGATCATGCGATCGAACGTATCGACTTGGTCGTCGTGAACTTATATCCGTTTGCCGAAACGATTGCACGTGCTGACGTGACTATGAACGACGCTATCGAAAACATCGATATTGGCGGCCCTACCATGGTGCGTTCAGCAGCGAAAAACCACGCTCATGTAGGTATCGTCACTGATCCAGCTGATTATGACCGTGTACTTAACGCGTTAGACGGTGGCACCGAACTGACAACTGCTTTGCGTTATGACTTAGCAGTAAAGGCGTTTGAGCATACGGCACAGTACGACGGTATGATTGCAAACTTCTTAGGTAGCCGTGTCAACGAAACTCAAGAGCCAGAAAACTTCCCACGTACATTCAATGTACAGCTCGAAAAAGTACAAGACCTACGCTACGGTGAAAACCCTCATCAAAACGCGGCTTTCTATACTGAAAACCAGCCTTTAAAAAGCAAACAAGCTTCAATCGCGACAGCTAAGCAGTTACAAGGCAAAGCGCTATCTTATAACAACATCGCTGATACCGATGCTGCGCTTGAGTGCGTTAAAGCTTTCAGCGCGCCTGCTTGCGTTATCGTTAAGCATGCCAACCCTTGCGGTGTCGCGGTTGATAATGACCAAGTAGCGGCTTATCGTACTGCTTTTAGCACCGATCCTGAATCGTCTTTTGGTGGTATCATCGCATTCAACCGTCCGTTGACGCTTGCTGCGGCAAAAGCCATTATCGACAATCAGTTTGTAGAAGTGATCATTGCACCTAGTATCGAAGACGGTGTACTTGAAGCGACAGCTACTAAGAAAAACGTACGCGTATTGGTATGCGGCGAGCTACCAGCACCAGATCAGCGTGATATCCAACTTGACTATAAGCGCGTTAACGGTGGCTTACTCGTACAAGAGCAAGACCTTGGTTTAATCACGGCTAACGACCTAAAAATCGTTACTGATGTACAACCAACTGAAGCGCAAGTGGCAGATCTACTATTTAGTTGGAACGTAGCAAAATACGTCAAATCTAATGCCATTGTCTACGCAAAAGGCCAACGTACTATCGGTGTTGGCGCGGGCCAAATGAGCCGCGTTAACTCAGCACGTATTGCCGCTATCAAAGCAGAACATGCTGGACTAGCAACTGAAGGTGCTGTTATGGCATCAGATGCGTTCTTCCCTTTCCGTGATGGCATCGACAATGCTGCTGAAGTAGGTATCTCTGCTATCATTCAGCCAGGTGGTTCTATGCGTGATGACGAAACCATTGCTGCTGCTAATGAGCATGGTATCGCGATGGTATTCACGGGTATGCGCCATTTCCGCCATTAAACAATCACCTATTAATTTAAGACTGGAATTAGTCGCAGCAGCTGTATTTATTAATGCGACTAACTTTCAGTCTATATAATATTCGTGATAATTATCGTTAAAGCATCACCCAAAAAAAAGCCACTGTATCAATTGATACGGTGGCTTTTTTACGTCTAAAAATAAGAATAAAAATAAGAATCTAGCAAATACTTAGCGGCCTTGTGCGTTTGCCATGTTGCTTTCATTAATCTCAACCGTATACACCATACGTAGATAGTCCAAATAGTCTTGCAACTGGTCTTGGCCTAAATTGTCACGAATGATACTGGCTGTTTGCGCTCGTTGCATATCAGACAGTGGTGACTGCTGCTCAGTTTTAATACGGTCTCCAACCAGTAGCGTTGCACCCATCTCAGTCTCACTAGCAATCGCGACGACGCCATTATCAGCGGCTTGCTGGCTAAAGGCCAATCCACGCTCTTTGTCCGTTAGCTGCGTCGTTTGACGGTTAATCTCACCCAGTGCTTGGAAACTAACCGACTGCTTACTTATATCAGCTGGCGTCTTGATACCAGCAGCCAATGCTTTAGCATCTTTTAAAGCTAATGCTGTCGCTTTCTGCTGACGGAGTATTTGAGTGATTCTTGGAGTTGCATTTGCTAGAGCAAGCGTCTTAGTAGGACGATAATTGCTTGGCTGTAACCATACGGTACCGTTGCCAACTTCTACGCCTGCCGTTACCGCCTGATCTTGAATAGTAAACTCATCAAAGGCCTGCTTAACCACTACTGGTTGCGGCAGTGCTGATTTGTTGTTCACTTTACGATAATCTTTGATACGCTTGAGGCTGACGTTTTCTTGCTGTGCAATATCTTCGATACTGAAACCATCTGCTGCCAAATCATTGATTGATGTCACTTTATCAGCATAGATTTCCTGACGTTTATACTCTTTTGCTTTCGCAGTTAGCTCTTCACGCATACTGTCTAGACTTGGAATTTTTTTGCCATTATCTTCAGTAACCGTAAATATCTGATAACCAAAGCTAGTCTTGATAGGCGCAGTCACATCACCAACGCTCAACCCTTCTAGTGCCTCTTGCACAGTATCCGCGTCACTGCCAAACACTGACGGATTAAAGCGTCCGATATCACCACCTGTTTCACCTGATGGATCATCCGACTCTGCTTTAGCAAGCGCAGCAAACGCTTCACCTTTATTCAGACGCGCTTTCACTTTATCGGCTCGTGTCTTAGCATCTTTACCAGTAAACAGTATCTGACTGACTTTACGCTCATCAGTAGCCGCAATGCTCTGCTTATATGCTTCATACTGCTGCTGCAACTCTTCTGCGGTTACTTCATCAACCTTGATAGTTTGCGGGCTAAGCTGGATATAAGCCAAGTCAACCATCGCTGCACTTTTCAATGTGTCTTTGTTGGCATCATAGTATGATTGAATGTCTGCTTTACTAAGCTTAACTTTGTCAGCATAGTCTTGCCAATTAAAGCGATGCACCCAAACGTTGCGCGACTCAAGTTGCAAGTCAATCAATTGACTGACCGCTTGCATAGGATAGACGGCCGTCCCAACAATACTGGCGTTCAATTGATCCAAGCTTAACTGATTGCGAAATTCTGCAAATAGTTGATTTTTGGTCATGCCGCGCTGACGCAAGAAGTTTGAGAACTGATCGTTTGAAAAGTTACCTTCTGCATCTTGGAATATTTCTTCTTGACGCAGCAAACGATTGATCGTGTCGTCAGACACTGTCATACCAAGCTTACCTGCTTGCTGCTCTAACAACGTACGGTCGATTAGACCCTTTAATACTTGCTCATGAAGCACATCTTCATTCAATAAGCTGGCATCTTCAACTTGCTCTAATACTTCAGAACGACGGCTATTGACAGCAGTTTGATACTCGGACAGTCCTACGCTTGCCTCACCTACCTGCGCAATCTGGTTGGGATCGACGTTGCCGCCAAAATAGCTTTCGACACCCAAGAGAGCGAGCGGCGATAGGCATAAAATCAATAAAATGCGACCTGGCCAGCTTTTTAAGAAATCGCGCAATTTATCCATAGTTATCTCTGCTTTATTAACCTATATTGATGAAAAACCATTGTAATACTGTTAGGAGCTGTTGAGTGCAACCTGTCAATATCAGTACTATTTAAGCTAGCAATGGTAAGAGTAAGAGCGTATGCATTTTATAGTAAAAAACAAAATTTACTAAAGAAATCTGACTTAAATGACACACCTATCGCGCGCCCTATGATACGTGATTTTTCATGCAGACTCAAAATATTCACGACGCATGATACAAACTATAGCGATAAAAAAAGCACCTAAATATTAGGTGCTCTCTTCGATGGTTAGCTCATTACTTCAGCTATAGACCACCGACTATCATTTTATGCTTAAAAAGGCGGCTTAATTCAAGCGCTCTTTTAAGTTTTTACCAGCTTTGAAGCTTGGTACTTTGCTTGCTGGAATGCTTAGCTCTTCGCCAGTCTTAGGGTTGCGACCAGTGCGTGCTTTGCGATCTTTTACACTGAAAGTACCAAAGCCAACTAATGAGATGCTATCGCCAGCTTCTAGCGCTTCGCCAACACTTTCCATAACAGCGTTTAGTGCATCACCAGCTTGGGTTTTATTTAGACCACTTTTGTCTGCGATGCTATCAATTAATTCTGACTTATTCATAAAATTTCCTTCAAGTTTAAGGGGGTAATAAATGCTCACGCCAAGTATTGTAACGCTCTCATGGTGCTTACGCAATAAAAACTACCTAACTGGCGCATTAACAGGTTCTTCTTTGTTATCGTCTTTATATCAAGGCAGCATAAGGAGCGCAAGCGATTTTACATATTTTTGTGCTCTACACTACGTATTTGACACCTAATGTTACGCAAAGCGTTAGGAACTTATATATAAGTGGCTCTGTATAACTGAGACGATTGGCTTTCCTATTTTCTACGCTTTGTCAGATTTGTCAATTGCCGTCTGTGCATTGCTATGCATTAAGTTTGTATATTACTGGTCATAAATAAGAGTGTCTTTATTGACTGCTAAATTGTAATGTAATAGTTTAGCCACTACAGAAACTAGCGTTACTTTTTATTATAAAGACGTTACTATAAGCAAAATATCACTGCAAGTATTGGGCAAATACAGACTTCTGTTTGCTAAATATCTAAAACTTGCTAAATAAAAAACGGATTACTTACATGAAGCGTTCTACGTTGTCTCACTCTTTTCTTAATATCATTTTAGTATTTATCGAGTCGGCGCTGACATTATTGTTACGTTTGGATCCTGAATTGCGTAAGGCCGCTTATCCGCTTGCTAAGCAAGGCACCGTGGTGGCGCTTCGCCTGTATTTACCGCATGTAGAAGTATTTGCCACCTTTAGTACCAAAGGCGTGTTACTAGATGCTCAGCTGCCGATTGGTCGTAGTGAGCCTGACGTGGTTATCAATGCCTACAGCATTCAAGTTATCAACGCCATCACCACTCATGATAGCGAAACCACTGAAAAGCTACAGATGCGCGGTGAGTCGATTCAAGTACAACTGGTTAAACAGTTTATTATGCAACTTGGGCTTGGCAGCTTGATTCAGGGGCTGATCAAAAAGATAAAGGGTGGTAAAGCTAAAACCAAACCTACAGAAGCTGACTTGGAAGAAAAAAAGAACAACTACAAACTGCGTATTAAAGAACAGCAAACACAGATCAATACCTTGACCATTAAAAACCGTGAACTTGAAACAACCGTGAGAGAGCTTCAAAGCAAGCAAAAGATGTTGATGATTGTCACTGTTGTTGCCCTTGTCATTATGATCGGTTCAATCATCGCACTATTGATGAATTAGTTTTGCTTCGTTGAATTACCTATAAATAAGCGTTCAATGTCTTCTATAGATATTGAACGCTTATTTTTTACTTCGTCAAACGTATCTGTAGCAGACAAATTAAGCTGCTTATGTCTCACTCATATATCTTTTCTAAACATCATTATTTTTATCAATTACAGCAATAAGCTTGATTAACCATTGAACCACACTTTAATCTTGACTAAATTACTCGGGATTAAGTATAATTACCTTAATCGTTGCACACATCGGGTTAATCATCTGTTGTTCAATAACGACAAGACAAAACTTAGCTGACGTATTATTGGTTGCTCTTTTTATCTTATGAGTACTTATTAAGACTTTCGGCTAAGATCGTTGTTAAACATAAATGACATCAAGTTTGGAGATAACACATGCGTTTGACTACTCGGGGCAGATACGCTGTTACCGCATTATTAGATTTGGCATTACAGACCAGCCAACAAGACAGTGCTGTATCGTTATCCGATATCGCCAAACGGCAATCGATTTCAATCTCGTATCTTGAACAGTTATTTTCTAAACTTCGCAAACGCGGCCTTGTCACGAGTATTCGCGGTGCTGCAGGTGGTTATCACCTAGCTAAGCCATTGAATGAGATAGATGTGATGAGCATCATATCTGCGGTTGATGAGTCAGTAAACGCGATGCAGTGTGAAGGACGCGGTGACTGTCAAGGTGGTACAATGTGCCTAACTCACGATCTGTGGTGTGCACTATCAAATCATATCGAACAGTACTTGAAAAATATAACATTAGCGCAATTATTAGATATGGAAAATGTGCAGTCAGTCTCAGAGCGTCAGCACACCTCTACAAAAGATATTTCCATAAAAGACATTAATACTATTACTCTATCGAACAGCGAGGCAAACCCAGCATGAGCCAACATAACAACCTTATATACTTAGATTATGCCGCCACTACCCCAGTTGCTAAATCAGTAGCTGCTAAAATGAGCGAGTATTTGACTGTAGATGGTGTCTTTGGTAACCCAGCTTCACGTTCACATGGTTACGGCTGGCAAGCGGAAGAAGCAGTAGAAACTGCTCGCGGTCAAGTTGCTGAAGTTATCAACGCTGATCCACGCGAAATCGTCTTTACTTCTGGTGCGACTGAGTCTGACAACCTAGCCATTAAAGGTGCGGCACATTTTTATCAGTCTCGTGGCAAACATATCATTACCAGTAAAATTGAGCACAAAGCTGTATTAGATACCTGCCGTGAGCTTGAGCAAGAAGGTTTTGAGATTACGTATCTTGAGCCACAGCCAAGCACAGGTCTTATTCTGCCAGAGCAAGTAAAAGAAGCACTGCGTGATGATACTATTTTAGTATCACTTATGATGGTGAACAATGAGCTTGGTACTATTACTGATGTTGCAGCGATTGGTGAAATCACTCGCGAAGCTGGCGTAGTTTTCCATGTTGATGGCGCTCAGTCTGTTGGCAAAGTAAAAATCAATCTTGAAGAAATGAAAATTGATTTGATGAGCTTCTCAGGTCATAAAGCATACGGCCCTAAAGGTATCGGCGCATTGTTTGTTCGTCGTAAGCCACGTATTCGCTTGAAAGCTGAGCAACATGGCGGTGGTCATGAGCGCGGTATGCGTTCAGGTACACTACCAACGCATCAGATCGTTGGTCTAGGCGCAGCATTTGCTTTGGCTAATGAAAGCTATGAAGCTGACCATGCACATGCAGCCAAATTACGTCAAAAACTTTGGGATGGCCTACAAGATATCGAAGAGATTTACTTAAACGGTGATCTTGAGAATAGCGTACCAAATATTGTAAACATCAGCTTTAACTTCGTTGAAGGCGAGTCATTGATGATGTCACTTAAAGACTTAGCTGTATCATCAGGTTCAGCCTGTACCTCAGCAACGCTTGAGCCATCATATGTACTACGTGCAATCGGTCGCCCAGATGAATTGGCACATAGCTCAATCCGTTTCAGCTTCGGCCGTTATACCACTGAAGAAGATATCGATACTGTTATCAAGCAGATGCATGAAGCTGTTGATAAACTACGTGCCCTATCACCACTTTGGGATATGTATCAAGAAGGTGTTGATCTAAATTCAGTCGAGTGGGCTGAGCACTAATTTCTAATATGGCTTTTTAGTATAGCTAGCAATATATTTATTAAACAATTGATCAGACAATTAAATTAAGCGTTTGACCCCAATTATCGATGAGTAGTTAGACATTTAAAGTTGCTAAACAACTACTCATCATCTAACTAGGAGAAAACCCCATGGCCTATAGTGACCAAGTTATTGATCATTACGAAAACCCACGCAACGTTGGTAATCTTGATAAAAACGCCAAGAACGTTGGTACTGGTATGGTCGGTGCCCCAGCATGTGGCGATGTAATGCGTCTACAAATCCAAGTCGACGATAATGGTATTATCGAAGATGCACGTTTCAAGACTTATGGTTGCGGTTCAGCGATTGCCTCAAGCTCGCTTGTTACTGAGTGGCTAAAAGGCAAAAGCTTGGATCAAGCTGGCGAAATCAAAAACAACGATATCGCTCAAGAGCTAGCATTACCACCAGTAAAGGTGCATTGCTCTGTACTTGCAGAAGACGCTATTAAAGCCGCTATTAGCGACTATAAAGGCAAGCATGGCGTAGCAGCTCCAGCAGAAGAAGCTGCGATCTAAGCTAGGCTAAACCTGCTAGCGTATGCGCTACGTTGTACTAGCAACGCTAAAGTAGCAATGTGTAATCGCTACTGACGCTAAAGAGGTGACAATGACACTTATGTAATTGTCACCTTTTGTTTTCTAATAGTCGCAAGCCTATTGTTTTGGCAATCTTGTAATTCTGGTTGTCAGTTTATCTAGATTTTTTTATTGATATTTATGATTAATAGTCAATGGGAGTTGGCATGATTGAAATGACAGAACGCGCCGCTCAGCATGTTCGAGATTTTTTGGACAATCGCGGCAAAGGCGAAGGCATTCGAGTTGGTATCCGTACGGCGGGTTGCTCGGGCTTGGCTTACGTTTTAGAGTTTGTAGATACCCCTGATGAAAACGACACCCGTTATGAAAGTCGCGGCGTTAGCATCTTTATTGATCCTAAAAGCCTCGTATATTTAGACGGCTTGTTGATGGATTACGAAAAAGAAGGTTTAAACGAAGGCTTTAAATTCACCAACCCTAACCAAAAAGGTGAATGTGGCTGCGGTGAGTCGTTTACCGTTTAATTGTTCAATGGCTGAAAACTAATAGATTTATGCTCAGCAAGCTTTCATAAGAATAGTGCAGTATCTCTGCTATCGCTATGAAGAAATATTAATGTAGTTGAGTAGCCGAGCGATTCAATATTCTTAGCTAGGTCATGACTTCAAAAACAAATAAAAAAGCAAGGCATCAGATTATGACAGATATTACTTCAGAACCACAGTTTGATAACTTCTTTGCCCTATTTGAGCAGCCTGTACAATTTGAAATTAATCAAAGCAATCTAGAGCAACGTTTGCGATTGCTGCAAAAACGCTTTCATCCTGATAATGTCGCCAAAAATCAGACCGATATGGTTCAAGCACAGCTGCAGTCTGAAAAAGCGTCCGCTTTAATCAATCAAGCGTATCAAACACTAAGCGCTCCTGATAGCCGTGCTGGTTATTTATTAGACATGGCGGATCAAGCACAAAATATAGAGCACTCAATCGCAGATTTAGACTTTTTGGAAGATGCGATGCAGATGCGTATGGCTCTAGATGATGCTATCGAAGACAAAGATCTTGCAGCCTTGCAGCAATTACACCCTCAAATTACAGAGCGTCTAGCAAATCAATCTGAGCGCTTTAATAGTGCTTATCAAAATCAAGATTGGCAAACAGCGATTGATGCGACACAGAAGCTAAAATTTTTAGTTAAGCTAAATGCTGATGTGACGACGGGGCTTGATGACGTTGCAAATGCATCGCATTCAGATGACGATGACCTATACGTCTAAACATCTGTGGTTATGGCTTTCACTAACAAGCTAAATTCTATATATTTGGTTAAAATAGTGACCGTGATACCGTATAATCTTTGAGTCTAAGCGCATTAAACTGTCAGAATCCGTATTCCATGGAGTGAGATTACTGACGTTAAGCTCTCGTACTGCATATGCTATATTTGCTCCATTTCACTTATTCATTTTATCTCTGAGTTATCCTTATGTCTTTAATGCAAATTGCTGAACCCAATCAAAGCGCTCAACCTCACCAACATAAATTTGGCTTGGGCATCGACCTTGGTACTACACGATCGTTGGTTGCTGTGGTGCGTTCAGGTAAGGCACAAGTCTTAGAGGCAGGCGCAGCGACAGATACATTATTACCGTCTGTTGTCTATTATCCAGCTACTGGTACGCCATTGGTTGGCTATGACGCCCTAGCTCATTTAGCAGATGATCCAAAAAATACGATCGTCTCGGCTAAGCGTTTTATGGGTCGTAGTCAAGCTGATATCAAATTCTCTCATCCTTATGAGTTATCTGGTAATAAAGATGATATGCCCGCCTTTGTAACGGCTCAAGGTGAGGTGTCTCCTGTTGCAGTATCAGCGCGTATCTTAGCCGCTCTTGAGCAACGTGCAGCAAGTGCCTTACCTGCAGATAGCATCGAGGGTGCTGTGATTACAGTTCCCGCTTATTTTGATGAAGCACAGCGTCAAGCAACCAAAGATGCTGCACAAGCAGCGGGTATCAACGTACTTCGCTTGTTGAATGAACCAACGGCCGCTGCGGTCGCTTACGGGCTTGACCAATCATCAGAAGACAGTAAAAAAGAGAGCTATTACTTAATCTATGATTTGGGCGGTGGTACTTTTGACGTTTCTATCTTAAAGCTTACCGACGGTGTCTTTGAAGTGTTGGCAACTGGTGGTAATAGCGCACTAGGCGGCGATGATATCGATCGTCTTATTACCAATTGGATTATTAAACAATTAAATATCGATCCAAAAGACGTAAGCCTGCACGACAAATCAATACTAGCTCAACAAGCAAAAGCTTATAAACAAGCATTGACTGATGCTGAGCAAGTGGACATCAATGTGGTTGTCAATGGTCAGTCTTATCAAGGCGTATTAAGCCGTACAGACGTGCTAACTATCGTAGAGCCTGTTAGCCGCCGTACCCTAAGCGTGTGCGAACAAGTCCTACGCGATGCCAAGCTGTCTACTACAGATCTAGATGAAGTTATTTTAGTGGGCGGCTCGACTCGTATGCCTGCCGTACAGCAAGTCGTGACTGAGTTTTTTGCTAAGCAGCCACTTTGTCGTCTGAATCCAGATGAGGTTGTTGCCTTGGGCGCTGCCCAAACTGCTCATCAATTGGTGAATGGTGATAGTGACAACAATTTATTATTATTGGATGTGACGCCATTATCATTAGGTCTTGAGACCATGGGCGGTTTGGTTGAAGTACTCATCCCACGCAACACGCCTATCCCTGTGAAGAAACGTCAAGTGTTTACCACGTATCAAGACGGTCAAACAGGCATGGTGATACACGTGGTGCAAGGTGAGCGTGAAACGGTAGAAAACTGTCGCTCACTTGGACGTTTTGAGCTGTATGGCATCCCGCCAATGAAAGCTGGGTTTGCTCGTATCGAAGTTACCTTTAGTATCGATGCCAACGGTCAGCTTACTGTCAGTGCACAAGAAACTACGACCAAAACAGAAAGCAAAATTGAGATTGTGCCTTCTTATGGTCTATCAGATGAGCAAAAAGAACAGTTGCTCATTGCAGGGTTCAAACACGCTGAAGAAGACAAAAACGCGCGTTCTTTAATTGAGACCAAAGTAGAAGCGGAACGTGAAGTACTTGCCCTAGAGTCGGCACTTAACGAATTTGCGGCGTTGCTTTCTACTGAAGAACAACAGTCACTAGCAGAGCATATACAAGCGCTACGTAACTCTCTTAGCACTGATGACTTAGCGCTTATTGAAGCACAACAAGCACAGCTCAAGCCACATAGTGATGCCTTTGCTGCACGTATTATGAATCAAAGCGTCAAGACCAGTATGGCAGGTACTAGTGCCAAAGACTGGTAATAAATACATCGACATATATAGCTTAGCTAACACGTTAAGCTAATTTCTAATATTTTTTAAATTGATTAGCATCGGACAGATAATTTATGCCAAAAGTTACCGTACTACCCCATCACGAAATCTGCCCTGAAGGCGCAGAAGTTGAGTTGCAAGCTGGTGAAAACTTATGCAAAGCACTACTAGAAAAAGGCATTAAAATCGAGCATGCCTGTGAGATGTCGAAAGCTTGTACTACATGCCATGTTGTAGTACGTAAGGGTTTCAACAGTTTGGATGAGATGGATGATATCGAAGCTGATCTACTTGATCGTGCTTGGGGACTAGAGCCTGATTCACGTTTATCTTGTCAGGTCATGCTTGATGACGAGGATTTGACCATCGAAGTTCCTAAATATACCCTTAATCATGCTAAAGAAAATCATTAAACACTGATGATTCTTTCTAGTTAAGATAAAAAAGGCCAGCTATGTGATAGCTGGCCTTTCTCTATATATGATTTTAAGACGATAGACTTGAAACGCTTACTTGCGATTGGCATTCTCACGCTTACTTTCTGCAGCTATACTCTTTACTACTTTTTCTTCCTCTTGCTCGATGCGTTCCAGCGCAAAATTTAAACGAGCTCTAATATCTTGATAATCATTGTCTTTCATATCTTTGAAATTCAAATGCAAATTAAAACCAGGCAATGTGTGGTCGACCCATTTAGATAAATGACCTGTACTGGCACTAGGGTCAAGTACTTGCCATGCATCGACCTTTTCATCAATTCCCTTCAAGCAAAATGCGGCAACGTGCTCACACTCATAGTTATGGCATATATAATCGTAAGTGCTTTCACTGACCAATATCTGATCTTTGCCCGCACAAGACTCAAGCCTAGAGGCTAGGTTGGCTTCTTTGCCAATGATGGTATAGCTTAATCGACTATTACTACCAAAATTACCAACGTGACAGTAGCCAGTTGTGATACCAACACGTATATATAAGCCTTCAAATCCCATTAGCCGCCATTTTTGGCGTAAAGTACGCATTTCCCGGCGCATATCGATTGCCATCGCCACACAATCTAGTGCATCTTGACGCGAGCCGCGGCTATTCGGTTCACCAAAGAAACATACCATGCCATCACCAATGAACTTATCAAGTACTGCACCGTGTTTGTCAGCAATCGATGTCATGCAATGCATATAAGTATTGAGAATATCTGCTAAATTATCAGAACTTAGACTATCAGACAACTCGGTAAAACCGACAATATCCGAAAACATGATAGTTATTTTTGCGCGTTTATTAGAAACCCTAACAGGGCTATCCGATTTGACAATAGGCTCCCAAATTTGTGGTGGTACAAAACGGGTAAGCTTATTGATCACTGATACCATTGTGTTCAGGCGTCCACTAGCCTGATGGGTACGTACTTTAAAAGTAATATGTTGCTGATAGATACGCCAGAACTGGTATAAAATAACGCCTAGACTTGCCACCATTACTATCAATGGTAATAAGCCTTCATCAAAGTCCATACTGTCTGCATTTAAGACTGTGCTAACGTAGAAAAACACAATGATAGTCACAACAGATACAGATAACAGTCTGAGGTGATTCTCAGGTCGGCTAAGAATGATACGTACACCAATCAAAGCAGCCAAACTGATTGATATGACCGTACAGCATTGTAGCGAGCCAATGACAACCGATAATAGAATAATAACGATATTAGACGTCCAAAAGCTGGTCTGGCGTCGGTAGTTATATATCAGGATCATAAGGCTTGGCAATGTAATAATAACCAATAGTGCCATTGAGATAGAGCGGAAGTCGTAGTATATAGCACGCAAAACAACCGTCAGTATCAACACGAACACTTCTGGATAGTCAAAACGACATGTCCCGGTGTCCTTTAACGGTGTCATTGGTTTGAATGTCTCTGAGAAGGTCATATGAGATTCACTTAAATAAGGTGAGCTACCTGAGAGACAAAGGCATACTACACTAACATATGTACGTTATTTGTCCTTATGACGATTTATCATAAGATATATCTAATAATATATTATACTTTTGAAATAAGTTTAAACAAGGTTACTGATGACTATAAGGCGACCTTTTGTCTAGTTTATTCACTGTTTTACAGTTTTTATCCAAATTTAAATAAAAAGAGAGGCCAGATACATTTAAGTATCTGGCCTCTCTTTTTACATATAAAATTAAGGTTCAATCTATTCTTATTGAAGGCAAAATAGAATAATAATTACATTTGCCAATCAAACGGCATTTGGTGATGACCACGTAATGCCATCATCAATGTTTGCTGCATTTGCGCCAATACTTCTTTAGTATATGGGACAGCTGGCACACCCCATACTGGATTTGGCCATTGCATATCATTTTGATAACGGACAATGTGATGAAAGTGAAGTTGTGGCACTTGATTACCAAGAGCGGCCACATTCATTTTATCAGCTTGAAAGGTTTTAGCTAACTGACTCGACAACCAGCTGGACTCTCGTAAAAACTGTGTTTGATCTGCCTCAGACAGCTCATATAACTCTTTGATACCGGAGACACGTGGCACTAATATCAGCCAAGGAAATTGGCAGTCATTGATTAAACGACAAGTGGATAATGGAAAATCCCCCACTAAAAAACTATCAGCAGCAAGTTTATGATGAAGTTGGAACATAATGACGGTTCTCTTGTTGTTTAATGCAAATAAAATACAGAGGGTTAAAAAGTTAGTTGGGCTATTTTATCAGTTATCGGGTTGATAAAATAGCACCATAATTTATTGGTTTAATATGACTACTGAGCCTACTGATATCTAGCCATGTACTAAGCAGGCTCTGTCACCATGTGCTCGCTAAAATAGCGCAGCAGCTCTTGTATGACCGTTACGCGCTGTTGCGGTGTGGCCAGTTTATCGCTATTTTGGTAACGGATACCAGATGCGCCATTCATACGATAATGCTGACCATTTGATTGGATCAATTTAATAATCGCTAACGCATCAACTGGAGTATCTGGCGCAAATTCCAGCGTCATACTACTACTGTTGGCATCAATTTTGTTAATCTTAAGCGGCTCTGCTTGTAAGCGTAATCCATGAATAGCGAATAGCTGCTTGGTTTGATCTGGCAGTGCTCCAAAGCGGTCTATCATCTCCGTACGAATATCTGTCAATGCTTCTTTATCATCGGTATTACTAATACGCTTATAGAACAATAAGCGCTGATGCACGTCATGTAGATACTCTTCTGGAATAAGAGCAGAACTATGTAAGTTTATTTCACTGGTTAGCGACAATGGTGTATTTAAATCAGGCTCCTTGCCAGCTTTAATGGCTTTAGTCGCACGCTCAAGCATATCCATGTATAAGCTAAAACCAATCGCCTGCATATTGCCACTTTGCTGCTTACCCAATATCTCACCTGCGCCGCGAATCTCTAAATCCTCACTTGCCAGCATAAAACCTGCACCCAAAGTATTGGCGCGTTCAATCGCATGTAAACGGCGCTTGGCATCACCTTTGAGTCCTTTTAGAGATGGCACTAGTAAGTAACAATACGCTTGATGATGACTACGTCCTACTCGGCCACGCAGCTGATGTAATTGCGCAAGACCAAACTTATCTGCACGCTCAATGATAATCGTATTAGCATTGGGCACATCAATACCCGTCTCAATAATGGTAGAGCAAACCAACACATTGAACTTTTTATGATAAAACTGCTGCATAATCTGCTCAAGTTGGCGCTCTTGCATTTGTCCATGGGCAACCCCTACCCGCGCTTCTGGCACGAGGTCACGAATAGTCTCTGCCATACGCTCAATACTAGCCACATCATTATGCAAGAGATAGACTTGCCCGCCGCGCAACAGCTCGCGCAAGATGGCTTCTTTCATCAAGGCATCTGTCTTTTGCATGACAAAAGTTTTAATCGCAAGTCGACGTGCTGGCGGTGTGGCAATAATAGACATGTCACGCATGCCTGAGAGTGCCATATTAAGCGTTCTAGGAATGGGAGTCGCGGTCATAGACATACTGTCTACATCTGTCTGAATAGCCTTGATACGCTCTTTGTGACGCACCCCAAAGCGGTGCTCCTCATCGACGATCATTAGCCCAAGGTTGGCAAACTTCACATCAGGCTGTAAGAGTTTATGGGTACCAATCACGATATCTACTTTGCCAGCAGCCAAGTCAGCTAAGACCATTTCTTGATGTTTTTTACCGCCAAAGCGCGACAGGCTCTCAATACGAACTGGCCAATCGGCAAAACGATCGCGGAAGTTGTCTTCGTGTTGTCCCGCGAGCAAGGTAGTAGGCACCAACACAGCAACCTGATAACCAGCACTAACGGCAATAAAGGCCGCTCGCATCGCCACTTCTGTTTTACCAAAGCCAACATCACCGCAGATGAGGCGATCCATTGGCTGATTTTGTCTCATGTCTTCCATAACTGCATGGATAGCATTTGCTTGGTCAGCAGTCTCCTCGAACGCAAACTGACTGGCAAACAGCTCGTATTGAGACGGATCTATTTTAAAGTGAATACCAACTTTGGCCTCACGACGCGCCTGCATGTTAAGTAGCTCTGCCGCAACATCGTGAATTTGCTCTAACGCTTTTTGTTTGGCCCTATCCCATTTGCCACTACCAATCTTATGGAGCGGTGCTAAGGCTGGATCGCCGCCGCTATAACGACTAATCATTTGTAAATTAGCCACTGGCACATAGATACTAGCGTCATCGTCATACTTTAAATGAATAAACTCTTGCTCACCATCACCCACATCTAAGGTAATCAGACCATTATAACGACCAATACCATGCTCAATATGAACAACTGGACTACCATCTGTTATCTCAGTGACGCTCTTAACCAAGAACTCCTCTGATACACCGCTTTGGCGACGACGACGCGTCTGTAAGACTTGACGACCAAACAGCTGCGTTTCACTAATCAACACCAAACGCTCAGGCACATAAACACCGCGCTCAATCGGTGCCACAGTCAGACCGACATGTGGTAGTCGAGCATTATTCATAGCGCTCGTCTTGTCTGCTGCTAAAAATGCTTCAAAGCTATCGTATGCCTTGATGTCAATCTTACCCTTAAACAGCTCGATAAGAATCTCGCGACGGCCTGCGGTTTCTGCAACAATTAGTACTGGCGTTGCTGTTTGTTTTTGAACGTTTAAAAAGTCGAGCAATTCAGTTAATGGCTCAGATTTCTGATGGTTTACTGCCAGTTGCGGCGGTTCTTCGGCACTTAATGTCACCAAGCCTTGCTGCTTAGTAGGCGTTTTAGTAGGCGTTAATGGCAGTTGCGGCTGAGATGAGTCACTACCTTCTAGCGCTGCCACATCATTCATCATAGCCAGTTCATCACGAGCACTTAATATTACTCGTGGATACTGGTTTAACTGCTCGTTAAGCGCGTTAGATAATAGATACAGCATTGCTGGCTCTACGATAGGCTTATCAATATCATGGCGACGCTCTTCGTAGCGGCGCTGGATTTGTGACCAGTAATCAGCTTGTTTTTCATTGATTAATTCATCGGTGATAAATAACGCATCGCTTGGTAAATAGGAAAATAAACTACTCTCCGCCTTCCAGTCTTTTAAGTCAAAAAATAGTGGTTGATAATACTCTAATCCGCTACTAGCAATTCCTGCCATTACGTCTTTGTGCAGCTCAGACTTACGGCTACTGGTATTAGGGAACATCGCAGCAAAGTTCGTGCGAAACGTCTCCCGCCCTTCGTCAAGTGGAAACTCTTTTGCAGGCAAGATTTGAAATTGTTCAATAGGTTTAGAGATATCTGGCATTTTGTGCAGTAGTGACAGCGATTCTTTTGCCATACTGGTATCGTTGCCCGTTAACATCGCCTTCAAATCATCAGCAGTCAATGTACGCTGGGTTTGAGGATGAAAAAAGCGAATCGTTTCGATTTCGTCATCGAACAAGTCTAAACGTAGCGGAAAAGGCTGACCCATGGCAAAAATATCAATAATACTACCACGTACTGCAAACTCACCTGGTTCAAAGACATTTTCAACCGCTCGATAACCAGCCTTTGCCAGTAGCCCTCGCTGGGTATTGATATCAAATCGATCGCCGACACTCAAATCAAAATGCTGTCCAATCAACCAGCTTGGCGGTGCGACGCGATGCATGAGGGCTTGTATCGAAATAAGTAGCACGCCCGTTTTCGGCATATCCGTCAATAGATTGATACGTTCACTGACGATGTCTTGATGTGGAGATAGCTCATCATAAGTCAGTGTCTCCCAGTCAGGGAACACATAAGCATCGACTCCGCAAAATGCCAGCTCAGTCTCTATTTGATTGAGTTGGTTCTGGTCACGTGCTACCACAACTTTTAGGCGCTCGGCAACATTCCACATAGGTGTTTGCACCAAGCTTGCCAACCATAAACTGCTGACCGCCCCATGGACAGGCGCTACCCAACGCCGCTCGGCATTTTGGATAGGAAACAACTGCTGGTTAATAGGGTCAAACGCGTCAGTCAGAGCAGTAATAGGCATAAAGAGTAGAATCAAAGTTAAGGAGTCAGAAAGCTATTATACGAATATTTGAGCAATTACCAAAACTTATGCCGTAACGGTTTGTCACTTAAGAGTTTACTCATTAATGATTAAGGGTTAACAACGATTATTGCGCTTTAACTGTCGTTACATAACAAAAAACCCCAACTTATCAGCTGAGGTTTTCGTTTTTACTAATCAAGCCAAGCCTAAAACTTCAGCTGATAAGTGGTTTATCGCTAGCGATGATGCCATTGTTATCAGCATAAGCAAACATACCCGAGTTCAACGTTAAGTCACCAAAGCTGATTTCGATATCCGTTTGACCTTCATCACGGCGGGTTGATTTGCGCGGGATACAACCAAGCGCCATCACACCAAGATCCATCTCTGCCATGTCATCAACATCGCGGACACAGCCATATATAATAACCCCAGCCCAACCATTATCGATAGCTGATTGTGCAATCATATCGCCTAGTAATGCACAGCGCATAGAGCCGCCACCATCAACGACCAACACCTTGCCATTGCCTTCTTTATCTTTGCCATCGCTATTCAACAGTGACTTAACGCGGCTATTGTCTTCAAAGCACTTAACCGTCACGATTTCACCGCAGAATTTGTCTTTCGCACCAAACTGACGGAATGACTTGCCTTCGATATTTGGCAAGCATACTTGCGATTCAGGATTGGCATCCAATAGATCACAAGTGACAAAATTCCCTCTATCCATTTGTATCGATTCTGACATTGCTCCTGCTCCTTGTTTTAGTGTTTCAACTGACTGGTTTTTCAATACTTATTGATGCTTTGATAATAGTTAATAGTTATTGTGTTTTTTACTCTTATATTTTTGTTCTAATGCAATCTTGTCCCAATGCAATTAACAATCGATATCTGTAACTTTCCAGTTTTAAGACTGAATCTGTCACTAGAAAAACTGTCCTTTTATTTTTTAACACGGGTCATCGCTAGCATCTGCTTATTTTCGATAATATCCGTACGCTTGATTTGAGGTTCAGTACGGTACTTACTACGATGATATATACCATGAGCACTCATGGCCATAGCACTAGCAACGCGCTTAGCCGAGATAGGATGTAACGACAGTGATTCTGATACGAGGGGCGAGATGAGTTTAAAGGCTTTTTGACCAATGCTCTCAAGCGGACGACCTTTATGCTTACCAAGCAATAACGACGGACGGAAGACGACCAATTGTCCGAAATCTAATGCCATAACAGCCTGCTCTGTCTCAGCCTTAACTCGATTGTACAGAAAGCGGCTTTCAATATCCGCATTCATCGAGGAGAGTAAAAAGAAATTTTCTACCCCTTTATCACGACATAACTTGGCAAAATTTACATTATAGTCTCGATCTACCTTGCGAAAAGCCTCATCACTACCAGCTTGTTTTTTTGTCGTACCCAAACAACTAAAAGCATCCGTGGTTCGATCGGCACCGACACTTGCAAACACTTCAGAGAGATTATCAAAATCATTGATTTGATAAAAACGCATGCTGGCATTAATGTAGCGTGGCGGACGACGAGCAATCACAATCAATGTGTCATAAAGCTCACTCAGTTGCTTTACCAAATGCTGCCCTACTAACCCCGTTGCGCCAATCACAATTGCTTTTCGCTGCATACCCTATCCACTTATATAACATTAGATGAACTATATTGATGAGAAAATACCTATATCAAGGTCTATCGTTAGAATATCATACCTAAATTCCTCAATAACTGATGCTATTATATAGGATATATTGTAAGAGATTTTATCAACCCTCTATGTCTGTCAGCGCTTACTAAGGATTTAGTTACTAGAATGACCCAGATTCAATGATATTACGTAACTTCTTTGAGCATTAATCATCAAATATATTGTCCTTAGTTCAATAATTTGCTAAGATAATCGGCTTTACACGTCAACGCTGTTTAATTATTCCAAACAGCTCTGACGCTTACGATGCTCTATTTATATTAGATACTTTAATATCAGACATCGACATCATATTTGACGAGACGGCTGCTCGTCACCGATGATTGTTAAACCCATTATTGCAATCAACATTCATATTTTTATCTATCTTTATCAAGGAGATACGCGTGGCTAATACTGCACAAGCTCGTAAACGCGCCCGTCAAAACACCAAACGTCGTCAGAACTCTGCGTCACAACGCTCTATGGTTCGTACTTACTTAAAACGTGTTGATGCGGCTATCGCAGCTAAAGATTATGACGCGGCTACCGAAGCTTACAAAAAAGCGGTACCAGTTCTTGATCGTATGGCTGACAAAGGTATTATTCATAAGAATAAAGCTGCTCGTCGTAAGAGCCGCCTAAACAAAACAATCAAAGGCCTACAAGCTTAAGATTTGTATTGGTTAGACCGCATTTCGTTTTTATAGCGTAATGACTAAAACCTTGTCACTGGTTCTAATACCGTGGCAAGGTTTTTTTTATGCCTGTTCAAAACGTATTCAACGAATAGTTGCTCTATCAACTCATTCAATGTTTGAACAAAGCATCAATTCCACTGTACTTCTGGCGGCAATAGCAACTTGCTAGGATGATAGCCAGCTGCACGGTAACCGTCTAATAATGAACTAATCGGCCGAGTATATACCTGACCCCGCCAAATAAAATGCGCGCTCGCTTGATCAAATGGCTTATCATCGAACCATAAGAACACGCCTTCCATCATCTTTGGCCAATCATTCCAATCAATCTCTACCACATCGAACATGACGGCCAAGAACGCAGATAGCAACGTGTCATGACTCACAGCGAGCATCAGATGGCCATGCTGCGGCTGATTCTGATAAAAAAGCGACAGAATATCCAAACCGCCTTGATAGGTGTTTTTAGTCCCTTCGAGATTGCCTTGCAAAAAACGATTAATAAAGTTCAGGACGCCAATTTCTTTGAACACAGGATTGGCTATTTCAGGCTCAGTGACGAGACTGCCAGGCTCAACCAACAATGATTGATGCGTAATGTCACGCCGTAGTCCTGCCCCCTCTTGCATCAGCTGCGCGGTATCGATACAACGCCCAATCGGGCTAGAAATACTATCGACGTCGAGCGAATATGGTAGATGACCTGATAACCAACGACCCCAAGACTTTGCCAGTATACGGCCTTTAGGAGTCAACGGTAGCTGATAGCTAGCAAAGCCATTACCATCAGAACGCTCGCGTAAAGAGTGCCTAGTAAATAGTATCAGCCGCTTATTTTCAGGCAATAGGCTAACGGAGGAAATCATACTATCTGGTAGGTGCGAAGGTGCAGGCGCGCTTGGGGTGTGACTCGCAAGCTTGTCAGCAGATATTTTGGACAGGGTGTTATTTAGATATTTACTCATGATAGCAAGCCTAGCAGATTTCTTATCAGGAATGAACCACAGACAAATCTAGTTGCAATATATCTTATAAATACTATGTACTCTTTCGAAAAATGCGTTATTCAAAAGAGTCTATACCTAGAATAAATGGAGATTTGCCAAATATTTACACACGGTCCTAGCCAATATCAATGACTTTGTCCCATGCAAACTCTAATGCCGTACTGCTAACCTCGTTTGGATAAGCTCGTGGATTGACAATCACTCGCGTATTACCAATTTTATAATCAAATGCTTCATGAGTATGTCCATGTACCCATAGCATCGGTGCCCAATCCTCATGCATCCATCCCGATAAGTCACTGACAAAAGCCGCATTACTTGGTAGATTGGCATATTTTTCAGACACCGATAACGCACTGACGCTGTGATGACTCATGACTACTGTTTTTTTACCAAGTTTATGAGATTCGATCAAAGCTTGCTGTAGCCACTGACGATGCTCAGCATGAATCTGCATAGATACTTCAGGTGAAAACAGTTCGTTGCCTGCGTAAATCTGCTTGTAGTCACGCATAAAATGACGAGCAGCGGCCATGGTGTCTTCGTTAGCATGATACTGATAGTCTGTCCAAAGGGTACAACCTAAAAGGCGTATATCACCGATATCGATATGCTGACATTGTAAGACGCGAACCCCTTTTTTAGACGCAGTATCATAGTTATCCCAAGTTGCCAATTTATAGTCAAAGCTCAATACGTCTTCATCAAAGTATTCATGATTACCAGCGATAGTAATCAGAGGAACTTCTAAGCGCGCCGCTTGTTCTTGCAACCACGGCATACCTTTGTCGCTGTTAGCAGTATCTCCTGCTACTAATACTAAATCTGCATCAGTTTTAGGAATATGTCCAACGGGGTGCGATTGACGTGCATAACTATCAATATGTAAGTCACTCAATATCTGTAATTTCATATTATTCAACATCATTTAGTGGCGTTATTATTAAAAATCTAATTAGCGATAAACGCTCATAGCAGTACTACTGATATTTAGCTAAATGAGCGTTTTTAATATAGTTATTATATTTTAGAACGGTTGTAAGAATAAATTTAAGTAGTGTAGCAGCTTTTTCTATACCATCAAAAAGTAAAAAGACAGCCATTTAGGCTGTCTTTTTTCTTAACATTTATTCAAACTTAAATACTTTGAAGTATTGTCTGTAGTTTAGCAGCAGGATCTAAAGCTTGAGTGATCGAACGGCCAATGACTAAATAATCAGAACCGTCTATTAGCGCCTGACTTGGTGTACAGATACGTTTTTGATCATCTGCATTGTCTTCAGCTAAGCGAATACCAGGCGTCACCAGTTTAAAATCCTGACCACATAATGCTTTGAGTGCCTTTGCTTCTTGAGCCGAGCACACCACCCCATCAAGTCCAGCTTGCTTAGTCAGTTGTGCTAGTCGTCTCACTTGGGTATCTAAGCTATCAGTGATTCCTGTTTGCATCAACGCTTCATTATCCATAGAAGTCAGTACGGTGACTGCGATAAGTAAGGTATCAAGATCTCTATCTAGCAAGCGCTGTTTTGCCAACGACATGGCTTCTAGACCTGCGCTAGCATGGACATTCACCATCCAGACACCAAGCTCAGCGGCAGCCAATACTGCTTGGGCAGTAGTATTAGGAATGTCATGGAATTTTAAGTCTAAGAACACTTCAAAATCACGTTGATGCAGTGCCTTGATGATATCAGGACCACAACGGGTAAACAGCTCTTTACCGACTTTTAATCGACATTGGGATGGATCTAACTGGTCAGCTAGCGCTAGAGACGCCTCTACCGTCATATTGTCTAGAGCGACGACAACTGGAGAGTTAATTACATTATTCATGGTTTTACCATATATTTTGAAGTTATCAAAGTATTGTATTTGAGGTCAGTACTGCGATCGTTAAGCTATCACCTAGCAGATCACATAAAAAATCACTTAACGACTTAATCTCGTCTACGCTTGGACAGAGTAGAGCCTTCAGTTAGGCTAGTTGCGTCACTGTTTTGCACATTGGCAGCAGAAGCACCATAAACAGCTTCATCTACTGTTGGCGCGCTTGCTTGACGATCGATAACTGTGTTGGCTTGAGCCAATTGCTCTTGCAGGTTTGCGTTTGCTTTTTGCAGACGTGAGATTTCCCACTTATTCTGTAGCACACGAAAGATAAGTAATGCCAGTAAAATACCAATAACAATACCTAGCATCAAACACAAAATAAGTAGCAACCCTAGATTCATCGTAGGTGCTTGTGAAAACAGTAGGTTGACTCCGACCTCAGTATTATTTGCCAATACCAAACCAAGTGAATAGGCAAAGCTCAAGAATAGCAATACAAATAGTAGAAAGCGCATGAGACAGTTACCTCTGTTTGGAATGATAAATTTTGACGGTTAGATAGCCAGTGCTGGTTTAATTAACCGTTTGCTACCGTATCGTTTACTGCTTCGCGTAAAGCCTTACCTGGCTTAAAATGTGGAATCGCTTTAGCCGGTACAGGTACGCTTTCACCTGTCTTAGGATTACGTCCCATACGGGCACGGCGATGATGTAGACAAAAACTACCGAATCCGCGAACTTCGACTCGGCCATCATTGGCTAAAGTATGGGTCATCAAGTTTAAGATTTCACGCACTGCGTCATCAACCACGGTGTCTGCCATGTTGTCACAGTTTGCACTCAAATTACTAATAAATTCGGATTTGTTAATCGCTTGCTGCATTATTACGCTTGCCTTGTTGATTGATGGATAAGCTGATGATAAGTCAACGCTCTATAGTACGTAATTGCGTTGTATAATTAAACTATATATACTGAATCTTTGAAAATTAACATTCAGAATCACATTATGACTATAAAAAGCTTATAACTATCATCTCGTTACTCAATGGTGCAAATGATAGCGGATATTAGCGTAAATGGGAATAAGAGTTTGCCCATTTGGCTAAAAACCTCTATTACTAACTGTGTTAATAAAATCTAATCATAAAAAAAAGCGACCGAAGTCGCTTTTTTTATATTACTTTTATATCAATAGTTTGCAGCTTACTGCATTTGCTCTTTGATCAAATCACCAATCGTTTTTGGCTGTGCATCAGAACCTGGAGCAGCAGTAGTGTTCGTGCTACCAAGATCTTTAATCGCTTGACGCTCTTCAGCTTCGTCTTTCGCTTTGATAGACAAGTTGATATTGCGTGTTTTACGATCAACACTGATGATTTTCGCTTCAACGTCATCGCCAACAGTCAGATGCTTAGTTGCATCTTCAACGCGGTCACGTTGGATTTCAGAAGCACGTAGATAAGCTTCAACTTCGTCAGCAAGTTCGATAGTAGCGCCTTTAGCGTCTACTTCTTTTACTTTACCATTAACGATAGCACCACGGTCATTGTTGACTAGGTATTCGTTGAATGGATCAGAGCTTAACTGCTTCACGCCTAGGCTGATACGGTTAGCTTCTGCATCTACAGACAATACCATTGCTTCAACGGTGTCGCCTTTGTTGTAGTTACGGATAGCATCTTCGCCAGTTTCGTTCCAAGAGATATCAGATAGATGAACAAGACCATCAATACCACCGTCTAGACCGATAAAGATACCGAAGTCAGTGATTGATTTGATAGTACCAGTGATTTTATCACCGCGCTCATGTTTCTTATCAAACTCATCCCATGGGTTAGCTAGAGTTTGTTTGATACCTAGGCTGATACGACGACGTTCTTCATCGATATCAAGAATCATTACTTCAACTTCATCGCCCACTTGAACAACTTTAGATGGGTGGATGTTTTTGTTGGTATGATCCATTTCTGATACGTGTACTAGACCTTCAATACCTTCAGAAATCTCAGCGAAACAACCATAGTCAGTCAAGTTAGTTACGCGAGCTTTTACAACACTACCTACTGGGTAAGTGCCGCCAACGTTATCCCAAGGATCAGTACCAAGTTGTTTTAAACCTAGGCTAACGCGGTTGCGTTCACGGTCAAACTTCAATACTTTAACTTTTAGGTCTTGGCCAACTTCAACAACTTCAGATGGGTGCTTGATACGGCGCCATGCCATGTCAGTGATGTGCAATAGACCATCGATACCACCTAGATCAACGAACGCGCCGTAATCAGTAAGGTTCTTAACGATACCTTCGATCTCGATGCCTTCTTCAAGCTTGTTCAATAGCTCTTCGCGCTCAGCTGAGTTTTCAGCTTCCATAACTGCACGACGGCTAACAACAACGTTGTTGCGTTTCTGGTCAAGTTTGATGACTTTGAATTCTAGCTCTTTGCCTTCAAGATGCGTTGTATCACGGATAGGACGTACATCTACCAATGAACCTGGTAAGAACGCGCGTACTGAACCGATATCTACAGTGAAACCGCCTTTAACTTTGCTTGAAATGATACCTTTAACGATTTCATCGTTATCAGCGATTTTTTCAAGGAAGTTCCAAGTTTCAACACGTTTAGCTTTCTCACGTGACAGCAAGGTTTGACCCATGCCGTTATCAACCGCTTCAACTACGACATCAACGCTATCGCCAACTTCAACTTCAAGTTCGCCTTCTTCGCTTAAAAACTCTTCACGAGCGACGATACCTTCAGATTTAAGACCAGTATCTACTGTGATCCAATCGCTATCGATGGCCACAACAGCACCTGTAATAACCGAGCCACGCTCGATATCTAGGCCCTGCTCTTCAATGCTCGCTTCAAATAGTTCAGCAAATGATTCCATTATGTCTACCTTTGTATAGCCGTATCCTGTCCAGCACAGTACGGATCAAATTTATGATTGTATAGAACGAAATACTGGTTTTATATCCCATACAATCATATAAAAAAACGTTTGTTGATAGCGAGCTCATTATAATTAAAACTGACTAACAACAACTGTCTTATATCGAATGCAATATCTTGAATAAACTAAGTTTTTCTTATGGCTTCAATAAAATTTAACTTAACCGTATTATTTTATACTAAAACAATGATTAATAGGAAACTTTTTAGTACTTAATATGTTGTTTTTACTAGCTATTAAATGACTAGCTAGTGAAAAAAACACCTTTATCTTGGCAATGCTTCTTAACCTGCTCATATACTGCATCAGCATTAAGCGCTGAGCTATCAAGTAATAATGCATCTGCCGCAGGCTTCGATGGCGCTGTACTGCGATTTTCATCACGATCATCACGCTCTTTTATCGTCGCTAAAATCGCCTCAAAATCTGCTGTTTGACCAGCATTCAATAACTGAATCACACGGCGCTCTGCACGTGCTTCAGCACTGGCCGTCAAAAACACCTTAACATCAGCATCTGGGAAAACAACCGTACCCATATCGCGACCATCAGCAACCAAACCTGAACGAGTGGCCATATCTTGTTGTAGCTTGAGCAATGCTTGACGAACTTGTGGAAAGACAGCTATCTGTGATGCATAGCCTCCGACCGTTTCATTGCGTACTTGCTCACCTACTGCTTGTCCATTAACAATGATATCTACACGTCCTGAGTCATTGTTTGGTACAAACGCTATCTCTAAGCTTTCAGTCAATGCTAATACAGCATTTTCATCAATTGGTTGGCTAGTATCTGCGCTGATTAAACCCGCTTCAAAGGCTTTTAGCCCAACAATTCTATAAAGCGCACCAGAGTCTAACAACTGATAGCCTAACACTTGTGCTAGACGCCATGTGACCGTACCTTTACCAGCGCCACTGGGACCATCGATACAAATAACAGGGTAGCGCACTGATGAGGTATGGCTATCCTCTGTATTGAGTAAAACATTATCAGGTGTAGAACTAGTCATAATACTTACTCAATAATATGCGTTACTTATATCGCTTATCGTATGTCATTAATAAAACAATATTTATTCGTATGTTAAGTCTTTAATAGCCCATTGAAATGGGTGCTATCAAATAGGGCAATATTATAGCAAAAAATCATCGTGACCACTAGCACCAAGACTGATATCTTGTTTATTAGTATTTTGAGTTTACATAGTGGCCTTATTCTTTTTCGCCGCTTGCCTACGCTCACGAAAAAATGTCTTAAGTATTTGACTACTATGCTCGCTGCATAATCCACTATAGGCTTGAATACTGTGATTATAGAAAGGTTGTAATGATAAGTCCATTTGACTACCAACCATCCCAGCACGCGGTTCACTCGCTGCGTACACCAGCTTGTTTACACGCGCATGAATTAATGCACCAATACACATTGTACACGGCTCCAGAGTGACATATAAAGTAGTCTGTAGCGGCAGTCGATAATTTTCTAAACGCGTACAAGCATCTCTCAATGCAACTATCTCTGCATGAGCAGTAGCATCATGACTACTAATTGGTTGATTAAACCCTTGGCCAATAATTTGCTGCTCATGTACCAATACCGCACCTACCGGCACCTCTCCTCGCTCAGCACCTTGTCTAGCAAGTTCGATTGCTTGTTGCATCCATTTAATATCTTCAGCTAACCAAAAAGTGCTGGCCTGCATATTTAAAGGTTGATACGGCATTAAGCTTATATTCTGTATATTTTGCATTTATTGTGGTAATTGCCAGTCAATTGGAGTTTGGCCATACTGCACCAAGTAATCATTTGTTTTAGAAAAAGGTTTAGTGCCAAAGAAGCCGCCACGGTTTGCCGCCAGTGGTGATGGATGTACCGCTGTCAGGATCAAATGCTTATCGGTATCGATATACTTGCCTTTCTTCTGGGCTTTACTACCCCACAAAATAAACACGGTATGCTTTGTCTGTTCATTGACTGCATCGATGACAGCGTCAGTAAACTGCTCCCAGCCTTTATTCTGATGACTGTTTGGCTCGCCTTCTCGCACAGTTAGTGAGCTATTAAGCAGTAGAACGCCTTGCTGCGCCCAGTATGTCAAATCGCCATGCGCTGAAGGGCGAATGCCAATGTCATCTGCCATTTCTTTAAGCAAATTATTCAATGATGGTGGCTTTGGAATGGCTTTAGGAACAGAAAATGATAACCCCATAGCCTGACCTGGACGATGATAAGGATCTTGGCCCAAGATTACCACTTTGACTTGTGACAAAGGCGTGAGGTTAAGCGCATTGAACATCAATGGTGCAGGCGGATAGATACTATCATCGGACTGGTAGGCTTCTTTTAAAAACGCGCGTAGATTGTCCATATTCTCAGACGTTAATTCATCTGCTAATGCCGTTTTCCAATCTTCTGGTAAACGGACATTGTCTAAAATCGCTTGCTTTTGTTCTGGAGTCTTGGTTTTCGGTTCATCAAACAGTTCCATAGTGTGTCCTTTTTATACTTGTTATCTTGTTATAAATTCAATAGGTTCGTTAAAGCTGATTTACTGTAAATAATCATACTAACAAAAAACGGTGTGTGCTTTGTTGATGAATTATAGCAATAAAAAAACGGCTACCGCAGTAATACGGTAGCCGTTTTTATGATGTCAATATCAAAAAACTTAGCTGGCTAGAGACTCAGAATCAGGATGCGGTTCATGAGTTTCAACGACTGTTAGAATAATACGACTATCAGCTGAGCCTTTGTCTGATACCTTATCAAGCTTCATCGTATCACTCTCTTGAGAATCATCGACTTTAGGCTCTAAGGTCAGGTGTACGACACCGCCATTGACCAAATCCCCAAACAAAATCATACTTGCCAATGGTTTTTTGATTTCATCTTGAATCAGACGCTGCATCGGACGTGCACCCATTAGACGGTCATAGCCTTTATCCGCCAAGTAGTCACGTACATCATCATCAATCTCTAATGTCACTTGCTTATCATCAAGCTGCACTTGCAATTCAACCAAGAACTTATCGACAACTGATACAACAACTGACGTATCTAGAGGATTGAACTGAATAATGGCGTCTAGGCGATTACGGAACTCTGGCGTAAAGACACGTTTCAGCGACTCTGTGTTATCACGGCTATGGTCTTGTTGAGTAAAGCCCATTGACGAGCGACTGATACTATCAGCACCAACGTTTGTTGTCATAATAACGATGACTTGCTTAAAAATGGCCACACGACCATTATTATCGGTCAACGTCCCATGATCCATGACTTGTAGTAACAAGTTAAAGACATCCGGATGCGCCTTTTCAATCTCATCAAGCAACAACACACAATGTGGATGCTGATTGATTTTTTCAGTAAGTAAGCCACCTTGATCATAGCCAACATAACCTGGAGGTGCACCAATCAAGCGTGATGCCGTATGCGCTTCCATATACTCTGACATATCAAAGCGTACCAATTCTACACCTAACAGGTTCGCTAGCTGACGCGATACTTCTGTTTTACCCACACCAGTTGGACCTGCAAACATAAACGAACCAATTGGCTTATCAGGTGCTTTTAGTCCTGCACGTGATAGCTTGATAGCATCAGCCAACGTAGCAATCGCCTCATCTTGACCAAACACCAAGTGCTTAAGATCTCGATCTAAATGCTCAAGGATGCTCTTGTCATCACTCGATACAGATTTGGGTGGAATACGTGCCAATTTGGCAATAATAGCTTCGATATCAGCAACATCGATTTTCATCGGTGGCTTTTGACCTTTTGATAATTTCACACCATCTGCTGACTTAGCACTATCGCTTGCTTTCGCAGTCGCTGCTTCATCCTGCATTTCATTATCTGTATCACTATCGATACCTTCGATATCAGCATCAATCTGCGCATCAAAATCTTGCTCTAAATCAGCAATGAAACTTTCTTCCGCTTCGATATCATCGACATCAGGCACCACACCTAAGCGCTTATACGCACCTGCTTCGTCAATTACGTCAATAGCTTTGTCAGGTAAAAAACGCTCATGAATATGTTTGGCTGATAACTGTACCGCTGTGACCAACGCTTCATCCGTATACTCAACATTATGGAATTCTTCATAACGAGGTTTTAGGCCACGCAGGATATCGATGGTGTCATCCACACTGGGTTCTTTGACATCGATTTTTTGGAAACGACGCGACAATGCATGATCTTTTTCAAATACTTGGCGATATTCAGTAAAGGTTGTTGAACCTATACAACGTAGCTCACCGTTAGCAAGCGCTGGCTTGATAAGGTTCGATACATCCATATTGCTACTCATAGATGAACCAGCACCAATAATCATATGAATTTCATCAATAAAAAGAATAGCATTTGGTTTTTTCTTTAGTGCATCAAGCAACGACTTCATGCGTTTTTCAAAGTCACCGCGATACTTAGTTCCCGCAATTAGTGAGCCAATATCAAGGCTATAAATCACGCAACCGTTAAGTGGCTTCGGCGCTTTGTCGTTAATAATTAACCATGCTAAACCTTCAGCGATAGAGGTTTTACCTACACCAGGCTCACCTACTAGCAATGGGTTATTTTTACGACGACGGCATAGTACTTGGGCAGCACGTTCAATTTCAGAAGCACGCCCAATCAAAGGATCCGTTTTACCTTCAGCAGCTCGCTGGTTTAGATTGGTTGCAAATTCAACTAAGGGATCTTTACTGGTCTTTTCAGAGGCACTACGACGCTCAGTGCCTGCAGAACCACGTGATTCAGACGGCTCTTCTTTATCTTGACCATGTGACAAATACTGGGTTAGCTCAAGGCGACTGATGCCTTGTTTTTTAAGCAGGTAGACAGCATAGGTATCATGCTCTGAAAACATAGAGACCAAAATATCAGAGCCTTCTACCAAACGACCACCACCGATCGATTGCACGTGAAAAATAGCACGCTGCAAGATACGATCAAAGCTTTGAGTCGGCTGCGGTGACTGTTCTGTATCAGCATCGATAGTTGGCGTGTGTTTATTAATATAAACCTCAAGCTCAGTACGCAACGCCGAGACATTAGCATTACAAGCAGTCAACGTATTGGCAGCATGAGTGTTTTCTAATAAGGCCAAAAGCAAGTGTTCAACAGTGAGATACTCATGCGATTTTTGGCGCGCAAGCGTCATTGCTAAACGTAGAGAAACTTCAAGATGACGACTTAACATAACAACTTCCTACGGTTATATCTATCTTTATAATTGATAGTTTTATGAATGAGTTAGTAAGTAAATCAGGGCGGTAGATGAATTGTTCAAGGGCTATATTCGTATTATTAGAAGTCATGAATAAATGAGGTGAGCGGTAGACTATTGATTAAATACTATAATCTCGCTATCAGCCAACAGTAATCATAACTATCCATGGCCGCTTTTCTTTATATCAACACGATACTTCAACGGAGTCAATCTATTAACACAGACTAAAATGTATCAAAGCGTGCTACAAGCTAGTAGCGACAACTCTAATAACGAATATTAAATGTTGAAAAACTGATTAGATAGAAAGAGAGATTGATATTTTAGAAGCTAGAAATGACAGAGTTTTAGCAAGTTTAACTGAGATACTTAGTCTAAGACTATTGAGTAGGCTGTTTAATAGATAGGGTTATTCGCTATAGAAATCAAGACTCTATGGATAATAAATCTATTTTAAAAGATTCTACTTGTATATAAGGGGAATGACTGAAAAGTCGAAAAAGCTCACTATAAAGGTGAGCTTTGATATGGATTGCTTAGAAATAAAGAACAGTAGGTACAGCTATAATAGAGCCATATATCAGTATAAGAAATTAATAAATTGCTCTACTCGCCTTGATGCGGCTCGATTTGGGTTAATAAGGGATAGCCTTCACGATGTGCCAAACTATTTACTTTTTTGGCCTTAGTCTCGGCGATATCTTTAGGATAAATGCCAGCAATGCCTTTGCTGCTATTATGAATAGTCAGCATAATCTCGACTGCAGAATCCATACTATGACGAAATTCTGACTGCAATATATATACAACAAACTCCATCGGCGTGTAGTTGTCATTATACATAACAACCGCATACATAGGCGGTTTGGCTACTTCAGGCTCTGCGACCAATACATCTGCTTGCGGTGACGTTTCACCATCGGTATCACCGTCTTGTGCACGATGAGCAGGCATATTGGGAAAGTGCCAATCAGCAACCGTTGGCGTGGCTTGTGATATCATTTTTTTCATCATAATCAAAATATAATTATAAGGTAAGTTTAAGATAGAAGAGGTTGTTAAGGCAGGCGATAAGGCATGGTATAAAGCACAACTACTAACTAGGGCTATTGTGCTTTGATTTCAACCACAGCATCGTCACTGAGTATTTCATTAAGACATGAGGTAATCAAGGTACGATAGGACTTTCATCAACTTCTGGTAAATCTAGGAGCGATGGTAGCATGTTATCCACACTATCACCGAGCTTCCAGTCATACAATTGCTCTACTTTCTGACCACCAGCTTGCAAAGTCAGTTTGGCTTGCAATGGTCTAAAGCCTGATGGCATTACAAAGCGACCACGTATCCGAACGATACCTTCGATCATATGGTATGCAGGGTCAAGAGGTACTTCTACAAGATCGTCATTGTTAAGTAGCGTCAATACAGGCCTCAAGCGTTTGGCTTGACCATCGCTACCGAGCATCCCAATATCAAAACCATACTCAAAAGCATTTTCAGGTAGTGGCGAAATTTTGGCACCTAATACCTGTAAAGGCATACCACCTTTCTCACGGATGACATCTGAATATAGCTCGTTGAGCTGTGATACTTGCTTATTTTCTACTGTTAATTCTTGCTGGCTTTCACGCAGTTCTTTTAAATTAGCCAAACTGATGGCCAGTTCTTGTTTGGCAGTTGCCGCTTGGTTAGTGGCTATCTTATTGCTAAGGCGCAAGTCTTCTAATGCTTGTGTCGCTTCAGTGCTATCGATGATTGCTTGCTTGGCTTCTGTTTCCATCGAATGAAGGCCACGTTGGTAACCAAGCTTATGACCGAATACCAGCCCAACCACCGCTGTCACTAATACAGCCACTACAAACAGTGCCAATACCAATGTAGAAGCGCCGCGTTGTGAGCTAGCAATACCACTTATAGGGACATTATTATTTCTAAAGGAATGCTGTTTGCGCTCCAAGCTATCTATAACCAAGTCTTTGCACGATAGACGTGCTGGCTGTGAGCAAAAGCGTAGTACGAGCTGAGAACGCATTTAGACAGTATCTCTTAAGGGTAAGGGCAAGTCATTATAGCCGAATTTATAATCAATACCTAGCACCGCAAATGTGAATGATTGGAATATGAAGTCGTTGATATTAAGGAACAATCGGTGCAAAGTTTAGCCCCATTGACTCGTCAAAACCAAACATCACGTTCATGTTTTGAACAGCCTGCCCAGCAGCACCTTTGACTAAGTTATCTTGAACAACGATAACTGTTAGCTCAGCGCGCTCATTGTCCTGATGTACGGCAATACGTAAACGGTTACTAGCGCGAACACTGCGCGTATCGGGATAAAGCCCCTTTGGCATGACATCAACAAACAACTCTGACGCATAGCTATTGTCAAACGCTTGCTGCCAATCGATAGCCGCACCAGCATCGGTCAGTTCCATATGAATAGAGCTGAGCATGCCACGAATCATCGGTACTAAATGCGGCAAAAAGCGAATACGGTGCGTAAATTGACTGTCTAATAACTGTGCGACACCCTGCTCAATCTCTGGTAAATGACGATGACCTTCGACGCTATAAGCCTTAAAACTATCTGTTGTCTCAGCATAATTGAGTGCAAGTGATGCTTGACGACCTGCGCCAGATACACCAGATTTTGCGTCAATTACAATACGAGACTCGATCAAACGCTCTGCTTGCTTATTCTGAGCTTCGATAATTGGTTTTAGACCCAAAATCGCAGTGGTTGGATAACAGCCTGGGTTGCCTACTAGTAACGCATTCGCAAGCTTGTCACGATTGATTTCTGGTAAGCCGTAGACTGCTGTTTTCAACAATTCAGGGCAAGCATGTGACTGCTTGTACCAATGCTCAAAGTCAGTCAGTGACTGCAAACGAAAATCAGCAGCCAAATCGATAACCTTGACGCCAGCTTGAGTAAGCGCTTCAGCTTGCTTCATTGCTACGCCATGTGGCGTCGCAAAAAACACAACATCACATTTTTGCAATGCAGCAAGCGTATTATCACCCAAGTCGCTAAAAACGATGTCAGACACACCGCGTAAGCTTGGGAAGATTTCATCAGCACGAGTGCCAGCTTCGCTACGAGAAGTTAATAAATCAATAGAAACCTCAGGATGAGCAGATAATAAGCGAATGAGCTCAATACCCGTATAGCCTGTGCCACCGACGATCGCTGCTGAAATCATAAAACACCCTTTTCTTGGTAAATACTAAATATGCACTGATAGATTCTATATTTGCTTATAACTCATTCAGTTCCATAAATTATACAGTTCCGCAAATGCGAACAAATACAGAATCACTCTCTAAATATTCTGACTCTTAAATTTTATAGTCGTGTACTGCATCCACAAACACTTTGGCATTGTCAGGGTTAACCCACTGGGTGATACCATGACCTAAGTTTGCTATGTAACCAGTCTTTTCACCGTCAGCGTAAGCACGGTCAAGCATGGCGTTCACTTCAGAACGGATAGTTGCAGGCGAGCCATATAACGTCGCTGGATCTAAGTTACCTTGGATAGCTTTGCTGCTTTGCAATTTTTTATGCTTCTTGGTCAACTGACGCTGACTTTCAGTCAACACTTGACGCGCACGATCAATCGGCATCGTCCAATCTAAACCTAACACGTCCGCTTCGCTGTCAGCCTGAATATCAAGCCATAACCCACCACCTTTAGTGAATAGCACTACAGGTACTTGTGGATGACGTTCTTTTAGTTCAGCGACAATACGCTTATTGTAAATGTGTGAAAATTCGATAAATTGACGATGGCCTAACGCCCCGCCCCAACTATCAAATATCTGTACAATTTGAGCACCAGCGACGATTTGGGCATCTAAATAGTCAATAACTGACGTCGCCAGCTTGTCTAGTAACTGATGTAAAAAATCAGGGTTACTATACAAAAAGCCTTTGGTATAACGATAATCCTTCGAGCTACCGCCTTCTATCATATAAGTAGCCAACGTCCACGGACTACCAGAAAAACCAAATAGTGGAACTTGTCCATTCAATGCTTTACGAATACTGGTTACAGCACGCATGACATAATCTAGAGAGTCGTTTGGCTCAAGCACTGGCAATCTATCAAGATCAGCCTGCTCACGGATAGGATGCTTAAATTTAGGACCTTCACCTGTTTCGAAATACAAGCCCAATCCCATCGCATCAGGGATAGTTAAAATATCACTAAACAAAATAGCGGCATCTAAGTCATAGCGGCGCAATGGCTGTAGAGTCACTTCAGTAGCGCGGGCTGTATCTTTGCACAGACTCATAAAGTCACCCGCTTCAGCACGAGTGGCTTTATATTCTGGCAAATAACGACCAGCTTGGCGCATCATCCATACCGGTGTGGTATCGATGGGCTCAAAACGTAATGCACGTAGCAATCTATCATTTTTTAAAGGTGCAAACTGTTGCTGAGCCGAGTTACTACCGTCTGAAGCACTCATGTACAAATCTCCAAAACCGCACAATATCCATATTTATAAATGGATATTGTGCTGGATAAAATAAGTTGAATAAAAAAGGTTATATGAAAGCGCTATACAGTCAATGCAAGGTTGTCGCGGTGTACCATGACGACACGTTCTTCGCTACTGCCAAAGATCTTATCGAACTGTTCGGTACGCTCACGAGCTACGCGGCGCGCATCATTCGATGAGAAGTTTACCTGCCCAACGGCTATGCGTTCGCCAGTATCTTGATGAATGATTTCTACCACATCACCTTCATCAAACCCGCCCCGCACTTCTACAACACCCACTGGCAATAAACTTCTATTGTGCTCAGTCAATGCTCTTGCAGCACCTGCATCAACGACCAAGCTACCTGACATACGTAGATGCGCAGCTAGCCACTGTTTACGCGCGATGATTTTATCTTCGTCATTAGTCGTCAGCAATGTACCTACCGCTTCGCCTGATACCACACGGGTAATAACGTCATCGATAGCACCGCTGACGATAACGGTAGGACAGCCACCCATAGCAGCAAGGCGTCCAGCACGGATTTTGGTCAACATACCACCGCGTCCAAGCTTACCGCCGTCTCCTGCAATATCAAATAAATAATCCGCCATTGCACGTTCTTGGCGAATCATCTTGGCATCAGGATTATCACGTGGGTTATCAGTGAAGACACCTTCTTGGTCGGTTAAGATGATGTACAAATCAGCATTAACCATTGCGGCTGCCATCGCACCCAAGGTATCGTTATCACCGAATTTAATCTCATCAATCGTGATGGTATCGTTTTCGTTGATAACAGGTAGTACGCGCCATTCTAATAACTGGGTCAGCGCCCCCGTCGTATTAAGGTAACGGCTACGATTAGACAAGTCATCATGAGTTAGCAGTAGCTGCGAGCTTTGAATACCATGCTGAATCAAAGCTGACCACCATGTTTCAATCAACCCCATTTGACCAATAGAAGCACAGGCTTGTAGTGCTGCTAGTTTTTTAGGGCGTTCCTCAAGGTTCATACGTACCACACCTTCAGCAACAGCACCTGATGATACTAGCAGTACCTCAACGCCTTTTTTGTGCAGCTTAGCAATCTGCTTTGCCCACTCATATATGGCAGTACGATCCAGCCCTCGACCGTTATTGGTTAATAGTGATGAACCAATTTTGACAATAACGCGCTGAATATCAAAGTTGCGAGTTTGCTTAACAAATCTTGCTTCTTCCATCGTGTTTGCTATGTCATCTGCCATATAAACTCCTTTTTTTCATATCAATTGATTGTAGGGATTAAATTCACAATTCAAGTATAACTGCTCAAGCATACTAGCTTAAGGAACGTACATTACCTCAACGCCATCGTCGTCATCATCCAAATCAGACGCATCCAAGCCTTCACGTGCTGCTTTACGAGCTGCACGATATGCTTCACGCTGTGCTTCAGTGTTAAGACGCACTTCGGCTTCTAAACGCTCAAAACGCTCTTTTTGTGCTTCAGCGAATATAGGATCTTCTATTTCACGCTCACGCTCAAGTTCAATATCATTCATTAAATGATATTTTACCGCATCAACACCTTCACCAGTCAGCGTTGCTGTACGGAAGACCATACCTGTCCAACCAAGCTCTGCGACAATATGTGTACAAAGCGCGTTCAAGTCTTCATCATTGACCTGATCGATTTTGTTTAATACCAAAATCTGCGGCAAGTTGGCCAATTCAGGCGAAAAACGCTCAAGCTCATTTAGGATAACGCGGGCGTTTTCGACCGGATCGCTACCATCGACAGGCTTGACATCAACTAAGTGTAGCAGACGACGCGTACGCGCAACATGCTTTAAGAAGCGAATACCAAGTCCTGCGCCTTCTGATGCACCTTCAATAAGACCAGGAATATCTGCCATTACAAATGAGCGATGACGACCAATATCGACCACACCCAAGTTTGGTACTAGGGTGGTAAACGGATAATCAGCCACTTTTGGTCTAGCAGCAGAGACTTGACGGATAAAGGTCGATTTACCAGCATTAGGCAAACCAATCAAACCAACATCAGCCACTACTTTTAGCTCAAACTTAAGAACTTTTAGCTCGCCTTCAAAACCTGACGTCGCTTTACGCGGCGCTTGGTTGGTCGAGCTTTTGAAATGGGTATTACCCAGACCACCATCGCCACCTTTGGCAATCAGTAGTGTCTGGCCGATCTCAATCAAATCGCCCAATACTTCGTCTGTCTCGGTATCAACTACCGTCGTACCAACTGGTACTGGTAAATAAAGATCATCAGACCCTTTACCTGAACAGTTTCTACTATGGCCGTTCTCAGCACGCATGGCGTCATGACGACGCGTATAACGATAGTCAACTAGGGTGTTGGTGTTGTCTTCTGCAATGACATACACATCTCCGCCCTTGCCGCCATCACCACCATCAGGTCCACCACGTGGGACATACTTTTCTCGGCGAAAACTGGCGATTCCGTTACCACCGTCACCTGCTTTTACCGTTACGACGGCTTCATCAATAAATCGCATCTTACGTTCCTTAATTCACAATCCAGTCTATAAACTGGTTACAACCAACGGTTGTATTTTGGGGTTTTGCTATGTTGTTGCGTCAAAATGAACACTGTATAAATACTAATTTTACTTAGTGCCCATTATGACAATAACACCCGATAATCAATCGGACTATCGGGTGTTTAAGTATGACAGTTAAAGTCCTACCAAGCTATTTAAAGTAGCATCTGCTACAGCGCCATTCTTATGACACTATAGCGCTACTATACTTGGTATGACGTTATTGCTCTACTGTATTTAGTAACCTATGCTGGAATCTGAGCGTAGCTGATTCCGGCCATTTGCGTCGCCAAACGCAATACCTGAGTACTATAACCAACTTCGTTGTCATACCAAACATATACGATAGCTTGGTTGTCAGTCAAAATAGTGGCTTGAGCATCGATAATACCAACATGAGTCGTACCAACGAAATCCGTTGATACCGCTTCTGTAGAATCTGTATAAGCAATCTGCGACTGCCAAGTGCTGCTGTTAGCCATTTTACGCAAGAACTCATTTAATGCATCAGCGCTTGCTGGAGCAGTTTTTAGATTCACGTTCAAGATAGCTAAGCTGACGTTTGGTGTTGGTACACGAATAGCGTTACCCGTTAGCTTACCATTTAATTCTGGCAATGCTTTACCAACAGCTTTTGCAGCGCCAGTACTAGTGATAACCATGTTCATCACAGCACTACGACCACGGCGGTCTGCTTTATGGTAGTTATCAACTAAGTTCTGATCATTGGTAAATGAGTGAATAGTCTCTACATGACCATTTACAATACCGTACTCATCGTTCAGTACATTCAACGTTGGCGTAATCGCATTGGTCGTACAGCTAGCAGCACTAACAATCGTATCGTCACCAACGGTGTCATTGTTCACGCCATAAACGACATTTTTGATATCGCCGCCAGCAGGTGCGGTTAGTAGTACTTTTTTCACGCCAGTAGACTGTAAGTGCTTACCAAGGCCTGCTTCGTCTTTCCAAATACCCGTGTTATCGATAACAAGAGCGTTATCGATACCATAAGCAGTATAGTCGATTTCGCTTGGGTCTTTGGCATAAATAACTTGTACAAAACGACCATTAACGATCATGCCGTTATTATCATCATCGATGCTGATGCCGCCTAAGAATCTACCATGGATTGAGTCACGCTCAAGCAATGAGATACGCTTAGCCAAGTCACCAGCAGCGGCTGGACGTACAACGATTGCTTTTAGTTGTAGACCTTTTGCGCTTGACGCTTGTGACAAGAGCAGACGAGTCAAGATACGACCAATACGGCCAAAACCATACAGTACAACGTCCGTCGCGCCATTTACAGCACCAGAGTTGTTGATAGACTGTAGAGCGGTTTGTAAGTCAGTATCATTAGCAATCAATTGACCAACATCGATACGAGTGGCTTGGATATCAGTGTTTTCTGAGATAACTTTTACCATCGCTAGAGTATCAGCGATATCGATAGCTTTGGCGCCATGGTCGCGTAGCGCTACTTTTTGATGTAAAGCAAGTATTTGACCAACTGAGGTAGAGTCTAGCGTTTCGCCAAACAAAGTCACTTGTACGTCTTGCTTGTTATAGAGCTTGTTTAGTAGCCCCATAAGCTCAATCGCTTGTTGCTCTTGATTGTTGTAGTTGTTCAAGTGGTCTTGATGTAATTGGCGTAAGGTATCAGCGTTGCTCACGAGAAACATCCTTATGGTCAGTAATATATGATCAATAAAATATGAAGAAGTGTAAAATAGATAGGTCGTGTATGCTCTAAATGGCGACTCTAATATGATAATCAACCACTATCAATATGGGTTATTGACGCTAGAGTATTTGAATCGCCTAGATTTTAGCCTAAAACGCCTCATTTTGCCAGTAGTAACCGATTAGCTAGCGTGCATAATAGGTTTCATTCTCGTATATAGCTCTTATATATACTTCTCATATACAGCTAATAATAAAAATAAAGGCAGCTATATATGCTGCCTTATTCGAGACGTAATGAAATAATAATTGCTATAGGGCTTAATTAACCACAGCAGTAAATTTAGTTATAACACCTATGGTGCTAGATTCACCGTTTGGTTACTCTGCGACGTCAATGTAAACTCTTTTAAGTCATAACCTTGCTGCTGAGCAATTTGACGATATTTGGTATACGTTTCCCGACTGATATTTGGCGAGCGTGCTAGTAGCCATAAGTATTTTTTATCAGGTGTCCCTACTAGCGCAGTTTTATACTCTGCATCACGTGCCAACACCCAATAATCAGCACGGCCGACTGGAATCCAGCGAATCCACTTCGGTAAAAACGTCACTTTTAGTTTGCTGCCGCTTTCATCGACTGGCTTAGCCAAACCTTCTGCCACAATGCCTGAACCATCCTCGCTCACACACTTATTAGTAACCGTGATTCCCGAGCCGTCATCTTTTTGTGCATAGTTGGCGGTGACATCACCAGCACACTTGCGCTGGAAATACATCGGCAAACGGCCAATCTCATACCAAGTACCTGCATAAGTGTTCAGATCTACGCTATCTACAGTAGTTGGTGTGCTTGCAGATTTATGAATAATATCACTTGGCTGAACCGATAGCATATCGGTTGTAGTCTTCTCACTCATCGCATCATCAGACATTCCATTGGTTACTACGTTGTTAGTTGCCGAGTTCATTGGCGGCGTGGCCGCATAGGCTGAGAACGCTGCTAACGGTATAATAATTGCTAAGGCAATGCCTGTATGTTTGATCAGTCCATTCATAAATATGCGCTCCGGTATTTCTTTGTAGGATGAATTATTTGTTGATGTATCACCGATTGGCTCAGCGTCGATGGCGTGTTCAGAACTACTGTTTAGATTATCTATTTGATCCTCTAACAGTCCTGATATTAATGGCTCATCTTCATTTAGCTTTTGTGGCTGCTTATTTTGCGCTGACTTATAGCCAGATGATTTGTAGCCACTAGCCACGTCATGATTGTCCTCATTGCTATTTTTTAGATCTTTGCTTATCTCATTGTTACTCATAGCTGACTCTTTTGCCCTAAGGCTTTTGTCGGCGCTTTTGTATCCAAAATAGCTGTCTTGCGAAGACGTGTCTTTTGCCAGATGGTGCGAATATTCGCCATTCGAGCTATCGTGATTATAGCTAGCATCGTTACTCGCTTGTTTTGTCTGTTGCGTGTCGTCGCCATATTCATTGTCATTGAGCGATTGCTTAGGCTGCTGAAGTTGAGAACCAGCTGCCTGTGAATCAGTCCATGCTGATTCAGGTAACTTATTGGTTTTCATAGGAGTACCATTCTTAAATAGTGATTGTTAAAAACGCTTTATGTACGGCATCTATTTGGTCTCGTTTTCTAAAAGCCATTTGCTTTGGTATAAATTATTCGTGCAAAACTTGACTCTACAAAAGCTTTTTTATTATTGTATTTTGAGCATCACTTTTGGTCAGTCACTCGTCTATAGAAATAAGATCAACGTATCGTAGATATGCAATATATATTAAGGACAACTGGACTATTAAAACAGTAGTGCAATGTAGGAAAACGCAACGGTTTGTAAGTAACTATGAGGTTTGAGTGTTGTTTGAACACATCATAACCACACAGTTACTTGCTGGACAACTAAGTTAAAAATCAGTTATTTGAACTTACTAAGCTTAATACGCAAGTTTAATACGGGTCACATTCAGGCAAATGGAACTATAGATTGTAGATAGCTTTCTCGAGTCATGCGGATTATATAAACTGACGGATACCTGCCACACTGATACCACCATACTGTAATGCTTGATTGAGCATTGCAGGCTCCAAACCACCTAACCCAATGACAGGCATATCAGCTAACTCTGCCAACGCTGACCATGCTTCCCAGCCAAGCGGTGTGTCATCAGGATGCGTTTGGGTGGCGAGCACAGGCGATACGAAAGTACCAATCACTGGTGGCAATGCATTCTGTATGCGCATGCTGGCAAGTTGATTGGCTGCCGTTATGCTCGCGATGTCATGACAGCTGACGATAAGCGGATGGTCTTTAGATAACGACTGTATAAGAGCTGTAGAACTGCCATCCTTATCAAAGCACTGCATCAGTGTCGTTTGTGTCAGATGCTTGGCAACTATTCGCTGGCCAATCTTTGTCTCATTAGCGGTTAGTGAGCCTTGCCCATTTAAAGGCTGCTCATTATCACTAGGTAAAATCGCTAAAATATCTGGGCGTACCGTCATCAGTTGCTCAGCAAGATGCTCAGATTTTGCGTCCTTCAAGCGGATATACACCCATGACTCTGATGCTAACTTTTCTTGATGATGCTGTAGCCATGCTGCCGCTGCATCAGTGTGTGTGCCGAAATGTGCTAGAGGATAAGTAATCGCTATCTTCGATGGGAGTTTCAACCATTCAAGGATTGTCTTATTAGCAGCGGGCAGATGATACTCTCCTGCCAAAAGCTGTGATTTGCTTACCCAAGTCAGTGCCTGCCCTTCTAAACCTTGTTCACAGTGTCTATGCTGCTCGTACTGCTCTGCTGTCAGCTCAATCTTATAAACCTGTAAGCTGACCTGCTTGTCGCCATAATCATGATGCAAACGCCCAAGCTTAACGATAGTATTATTATCAATCAGGATACCCGTCTCTTCAGCCACCTCTCTTATCAACGCCTGCGCTGCTGACTCATCTGCTTCTATCTTTCCACCGACAAACTCGTAACGATTTCCTTGATGCTGAGTAGCATCTCGAAACCCAAGTAAATACTGATCTTTATAATGAATGACAGCCACTGCAACATTTACAATGCTAGGTTTGTCAGTTTTCGTCTTACTATTTGTCTTACTTTCCGGCTTCGTCTCTGATTGTTGATTTGACCCGTTCAACATACTTATATCCTTTATTTCGGTATTTACTCTGATTATTTTTGATAATTTAATAGTTTTTATAGGCTAGATGATTTATTTAAATTTATTACCTAACTTATTAATTTATATAGATAAAATATTCAACTGAGATATTTTATGACAGTAAACTTAGATAAGTTTACATAATAACTGCATTTTATTTTATCAATTGCCTTGCAAATTCATCAAATCTAAATGATAATTATTATCGTTAAAAACAATTACGCTATGGTTAGCCAATTTTTTAAGCCACTTTTTTTCAAAAGGAATTTACTATGAGCATGGTCATCTCTCGTTATTTAAACTGTCGTGAAAACCGTCTACCTACTTTGCAATCACAACATCTATTTGCACTAACCAAAGAGGTACGTATCGAGCATGAAGGCGAAGAGTATCGACTACGCCTAACTCGCAACAATCGCTTGATTCTAACCAAGTAACGTCTATTTCAGTGACACCTTTCTCAATACCTCTATAAAAAAACGCCTTCATTATGAGGCGTTTTTTTATAGGTTATACAACTTAAAAACAATTTCAAAAGCGCTCTCAGCTGACATCAATTAAAAAGCAGTCGTCTTATTAATAAACAATTTAGAACTGCCAACTATAGACCACATCTACTGCATTCTCCGCTGCTGAGCTCGCTTCTACATAGATGCGGCGCGTCAATTGATAACGAACAGAAAGGCTGTTTTGCGCGTTGAAAACACCCACGCCATAGCGAATGTACAAATCAGGGGTAACGTAACCTGTGACGTTGACATTGGTGTCCTCGCTACTACCTGAAGCATCGACTGTCAGACTCTGCAAACCAAACGCTTGTCCGATTTGATTGGTCAGGCTACGAGTGCCACTCAGACCAAAGCTCAATCCAGCGGCAGCCAGATTATTGGTCACTTGCGATTTGAACCCTTGCTCACTGATTTGCGTCGCGCTCTTATTATCGATGCGGCCTGTCACCAATGCATTCATGGCTTGTTGCTGGGTCAGTCCTGCATTGTTGAAGACGATAATATTGGGGCTTTCAGTCGTTCCTTTGACACGCAGACCAACTGTTTTGCCATTAATTGTTTTGGCCGCTTCAATACTCAGACTCGGTTTCATCACATCGCCATTGAAACGCACTTGACCATAATTCAGCTCTAGGCTTTGGCCAAAGGCATTGATATTGGTACGGCGTGAGACCTGCACAACACCTCTAGCACGCATGATACCTGTGCCATTCTGAGTAACATTAATCGCCCCTGCCAATGGAATGACGGCGCCAAAACCACGGAAATTGATATCATCGCCCAAATCAACACCGATATCCGCATTGATTGACCAAGGTTTTGAGATAGCCAGTACTTCATCGATATTACCAATCAAACGACGATCTAGGACGACTGCATCTTCAGTTTGAGTAATGATATCTTCGCTGGCTTCAGGCGGACGAATGGTCGCAGACGGCACACTGATCGCCCCTTTTATATCAACATAACGGTCGCCTGGACGCACGATAATATCGATATCAGGATCGATTTCAGCAACCAGTAATGGCGGCTGAGTAATGACTAGGCCTTCACCGACGATACTCAACTTGGCTTGCAGTTTTTGTTGCCAGTTGACTGTCCCTGATAGTTCGCCTTCACCTGTACCACTATTAAATGTGCCATCAATGGTTGCTTGTGTACCGCGGATTTTGGCTGCCACATTTACTTTAGACAGATTCACTGGCAAATCAAGCATCGCTATACGGCCGTCAGAGAGTTTTACATCGCCATAGAACTGTGGTTTGGTTAAGGTGCCGCCTAGGCCACCCGCCATTGTGACATTACCTCTTAGGACGCGCATACCGGGGAAGAAAGGCTTAAATATCGCAAGATCAAGCTCGTTCAGCACCAATGCGCCAGAGATTGGTTTAGGGTCTTTATAAGGATCAACGATCACTTCAGCATAACCACGTGCCCCGCGTCCAGTATTGATATCGGTACGCAGCTTGATACCCTCAGGCACAGACAGAGCAATGAGAGACACACGCTTGTATGGCAAAGTCATTGATGTGCTTTCGCCATCTTGAGCGAGGCCAATCTTGCCATTGTCTGAGTATAACGTGGTATTAATGGTTGGCGGACGACCACGTTGCCATCCGACGATTGCTTTACCATTAATCTTACCATTCCAGTCAATATCTTCTGGTAAGAACACTGAGAATAACGACGTATCTAAATTCTGTAACGCTACATTGACTTCGCCTTGGTCCGGCGATGCTACTAGTTTTTCACGTAGACAGAGCTTGCCAGTTTGATCCGTGGCCTGCCAGCAATGAGCGGCAAGCTGTACTTTTAGATCACGGTTTTCACCACCTTGATTGTAAGGTAAATTCACAATCAGCTGTGCAGGTTGCAACTGATTCAAAGTCGCATATTTAGATCTAATGCGGCCTTTTCCAATGACACCTGACCAACTTAGCCTATCTCGATCAAAACCACCTTTTAGCCTAGCGCCGACATCGAGTTGCTTATTGGCCACATTTAGATCGACCACATGAGACTTTTCGGTACCATTAAAAGACGCTTTGACACTATCGAAACTTTGACCAGCAGCATCTAGACCTTCAGCCGTTACGATTAACTGGCTTGGGCTATTGGCTAAGTTAACCAGCTTGCCGCGTACACGGCCTTGACGCAATATAAAGCCAGGTAGCGCAAGTCGCTCACCGACCAGATCAATATAAATAGTAGGCAGTGCTTGACCAGATGGTTGAGACAGCGTGGCACCGCCAGTGACTTTACCAGCCAGTTGGTTAGACAGCTGATCTAGACTGGTGATATTAATTTTGGTTTGTAGCTGTTTGGCATTGCCGTTAGCCGTGACGTAATTATCACCCCAACGCAGCACCAGATTATTAGCATTTAAGCTATCAATCAAAGCATTTACTTGCTTATACTGTGCTTGGGCATCTTGGGTCTGAAGTTGCTTGAAGTAACTTGCTAAATCTTTAGGCAAACGCATTTTCGCTGATAGGCTGCCTTTGGCACTCAGTTGCTGCCCTTTTAGCATGCCATTTAGATTAACTTGTTTAATATTGACAATCTGCTGCGTGTCACTCCAGCGGCCATCTGTATCAATCGTACCAGTGATAAGGCTTGGAGTATCTTTTAGGAAGTAGCCAATGTTAAAACGATCCATCACCGCGTTGATATCCCATGCAACGCCTTGACGCACATCAACGGTACCGCTGGCATCGATACTACCTGCCGCACCCACATGACGGAAACGGTTGATACGGATCAACTGACTGTCACCACTGGCTTCTATATTTAGCTTACCTGCTGGCAATTGCTCGGCATCTAATATGCCGTTGAAATTTACGGCAAAGCGCTGCAATGTGCCTGCGGTGTTTTTGCTGTTTTTTGGCGCATTTTGCCATTCGCCACTGGTCTTTAGATCGCCTGTGATTATCGCTGGATTATTGGGTAAAAAATAACCCAAGTTGAACTGGTCAAAACGACCATCTATATTCCAGCCGATATTTTTACGTAAGTCGATAACACCTTTCGCATCAACTGCGCCCGCTTCACCTTTATAGTTCAGCTTACGAATACTAATCAGCTTTGGCGTACCCGCAGCATCGATAGATAGACGACCTTGTGGTACATCTGCTGTATCAATCCGACCATCAAAACGCGCATCAAAGACTGACAGCTCACCACCTACGATATCAACACTGGCATCACCAGCACCGGTAATACCGATAGCACGATCTGCTTGCGTCGCATCGAGCTGCGCTTGCATATCGGTATTGTTTAAAGTAATCACGTGACGCTGTCCGCTGACGCCGTTTTTAGTGATATTTAGCAGTCGACCACGCGCACTTATACTACCTGTTAGGCGCTCAAGCGGTAAATCGCTACGATATTTCTTAGGAAGTAAACCTTTGGTACTGGCGTCAATCTGCCATGTCAGTGGACGCTGGTTGCTCGCCAACTGAATCTGTCCTGTGCCGGATAAGTCTCCTACTATGCCGTTATAATTAAGACGATTTATATCTATGACATCACCAGCCTTACGTATACGTAAATCATAGTTGCCCTTGGGGGCAGCATTTAGCTCATTGATAACGGCATTGGCATCGACTGATAGGGTTGAACCACGAACGATGACGTCTGCCTGTCCACTAGGACTGTCGATATTGCCAATATTGGGTACGTTACGGCGGGTTAGATTTTTCCAGTTAGCATCAATATACCAAGGCGCAACCTGCTTAGATTTAGCAGAGGTTTTACCACGGACCATATTGGCATTGATATGCTCACCATCACGCTGACGTAAATCTGCATCGATCTGCGTATTACCAGTGGCATTCTGCTGCTGATAACGCAGTGACAGTCTACCGTTAAGGGTTTGCGGCGCATAAGCTTTAAAGTCAGCATACTCAGCCGGAATAGCTTGGCGAATATTAAAATTACTACCCGTCGCACGCACTGTGGCCTCAAAGCTGTCTTTCCAATCTAAGATACCTTGTAATGCCAAACGTCCCGCTGGCACGTCAGCATCTAGGCGATCTATACGTAGCTGACTATTGGCAATAACGGCGCGGCCTTGATAATGACCTGATGGAATGTCTTTGGCTGTCAATTCAGTATTGATACGCAATCGTATCTCAGAGATGACACCAGAAGCTGTGGCTGTACCGCTTTGTAGGCGAATGTTTTGGCTATCGGCGTAAGGGATAAGAATATCATCCCACTGTAGTTTTGCATCGAACGGCGCACCCGCATCCAACCCCTGTACTACAAAGTCGCCTCTCACATCGCTATCGTTATAACGACTGCGTACTTTACCGACAGTACGTTTAAGCGTTCCCGTTGCAGAGATATTCAATGGGTCGATATAGGCTTTTTCAAGGGCGCTGACTTCCGCAATCGCACTCAAATCTAGTGGATAGTCGCCCTGTAGGTCGATCTCTCCTTGTAAGGCACTGACTTTCACGATATCAGCGTACTGCAAGTCACCACGGCCAACGGTCACCGTACTACCCACCCACGTTAGATCACGTGCCGTAATATCTTGAATAACGATAGGATCTTTGGTTACTTGCTTATAGGTGACTTTCTTAATTTTTGCTTGATCAAAACGCAAATTTACTGGCAACTTTAAGGTTTTATAATCGAACGGTTCACCAGTAGGCGGTTTCTTATTGATAATCTCTATGGTCTGGATGTCTGCATCGCTTAAATGCACTTCTTTTGCAAATACTGCACGCCAGCCTATTTTTACATAGGCCTTATCTACCAATATCTCAAGATCTTCAGTCGCTTCAATATCGATATCAGTGACCCAAATGCCATCGCGCAAGTTACCGCGTCCGTATTTGAAATCAATACCTGTTTCAACACTGATTTTTTCTAATATAAACTTCGTACCAGCGTCAGTCCCTGCCGCATAAAAAAATATGGCAAACATAATCGCCAGTACGATAAGCACCAATACCAGCAGTTTGAGCAGAAATGACAACGGATACCAACGCCTAACGGCACGGGCATCACGCTGTGCTGGATCTTCATCTGGAGCATTATTAGGCGGGGTATTTTCTGTCAGCATGACACTCAACTACGTTAAAAAATGAAGACCAGCAATCGGTACGATAAGTGATGATTAGAACATTTGGAGCTACTAAACATTTGGAACTACTACATTAAGCGATTATAACGGTGACCCAATAAAGAAGTGCAGTCGTACAGGAATGCTTTCCTCTGTCACGCCAGCAGCCACATCGACGCGCACCATTCCTACAGGCGATGCCCAGCGGATACCGACACCAACGCCGACTTTTGTCTCAGTATCAAAATCTTTGTCATAAGCATTACCGACATCAGTAAAGAATGCACCACGGAAACCTGGTTTAAATTCATAGTTATACTCAGCACTACCGACCGCTAGTACCTGCCCGCCCGTTAGATAGCCTTTATCTAATGGTGACAAGCTCTCGTAATCATAACCGCGGATACTCTGATCGCCACCTGCAAAGAAACGCAATTTATAAGGCACATCGTAAAAATCATCCGCCCAGATATAACCGGCATTAGCACTACCTAATACTTGATGTTTTTTGTCTTCGCCAAAGCTATAGATACCACTAACGCCTGCGCGAATAATCGCCATATCAGTATCACTGAATGCGCTATCAGTGCCAGCCTCGATTGAGTAGTACTGGCGCATGCCCTTCGTTGGATTGGTAGCGTTATCAGTATCTGTTTTATTCATACCATAGCCAAATAATAACGCGCGCTGTTTCGGACTTGAAGAGGTAAAGCGGATAGGCAGATCATCTAGTGCTGCCCCATCAACCCCTGTCTCAAGCTCATCCAAGCGATAACGCACAGAGTAGCTGCGATTCCAGCCAGTGTCACTACGAATGTTACGTGCCAAAGCCGCTTTTAGCGTTGTGGTTGATAGATCAAAGTTGCCTTCACCTTGGTCAATCACTTCCTCTTCATAAGTAAGACGTGCATCTAGCTTATCATTGAGCGGGTGCTTCCATGGTCGACTGGCATACACAGCCACGTTTTTGCTGATTCTCGAAACTTCCGTTTCTGCACCTGCTTGATAGCCTTGGCGATTGAGCAAGTTGTAGTCTATTTTTGCAGTGGCGCGAACGCCAGTATCTGTACCATAACCCAGACCAACTTGAGCATCACGTGGTTTATCCGCGTATACAAACACATATAAAGGTACTTTTTTGCTTTCTGCGACGTCTTGCGGCGTTTTACGTCCTGCTAGCGTTGGTGGTACAAAGTTTTCGTCAGCAATCAGACTCTTTTCGTCAGGGAATATCTTTTGCGCGACATTACTGATTGAGTCACTGATTTTTCCCAATAGATTATCGGCTTCCTGATCTTTTTCATCGAGCACGCGATCATTCGGCAAGCGGCTTAGTCGTTCTGCTTTTTGTCTGATGGCTTGCAGCTTATCAAGGGTGGCTTCATCAGCTTCAAAATCAATCGCAGCGATATCCGCTTCATTGACCGTCGCGCCGCTGTTAGCACTCAGAGCATTATCGCTCTCTGCACCTATGTCGCTATTATCATTGACCGTATCTTCTGTGCTAGCAGTTACATTTAAGGCAGCTGCGCCATCATTGCTACTCAGATCTGCAATGCCATCATTGTCCACATTATTAATATCGTCATCTAATGTGTCGTTACCCTCGGTAGCAGCATTGTCAAACGCTAAGGTACCAGCTTCACTACTATCAGTTGGTGGTAGTATCGACTCGACGTTGATCGTATTAAAGTAACGAGTTGCCGATAAGTCATTACTGAACTTCGTGACTGCTGGACGATAAAACGGCTCACCCGGCGTAAAGCCATAGAGCTGTTGTAATAATGAAAGCTCTACTGGTAGCTTGTCAGGGTCTTGGGTCAGCGTATTGGTTTCTTTGTCGTAGGTAAAAAACACCACATCGTCAAACTCGTAACGATCACCCGTGTTATAAACCAACGAGACATCTGCCTTGTTGTCCGGCAAGATGATATCAACAGATTTATTCAGCCAATACTGGTCAAAGTAGCCGTAGGTATTGCTCAAGGACTCTAAAGCCGCTTTACTGCTCTTATAGACACGATGATTAAAAATATCGCCTTCTTGCGGCGGCAAATCTGCCTCAAGCGATGCAAACTCTTCTTGCTCACTGCCCTCACCGCGAATCTCAATAATACGGCTGTCTACCAGTACCGGCTCGCCTAGCTCTTCAATCACCACATTGACTGTATCGCGATCAGGCTGGGTCAAACGCATCTCAACCTCGTAGTAACCCACGGCTTTAGCAGCATTCTGTGCTGTTTCGCGCAAACGTGGCAATGCCGCAGTAAAGTCAATAACCGACTGAACGGAAGTGTCATCCAGTGCTGCTTTGATGTTTTTCATCGGCTGAATATCATTGTCAGCCTCAATCAACTGAGCCTTACCGTTAGGAGAATCTTCAGCGGATACTTGCTCTAGATAAATAGTGGTTTCTACATTTGGCAAAGCCACCACGCCACCGTCATTAAAAAAACGATTGTAGAGACGCGTCACGATATTACCTCTATTACGCGCGCGTGGCCGTGGTCTATTGGCTTGTTCGATACTTTGATCGACGGCCTGAGTATCATTCTGATAATCTGGTAGATAGTCATTCGGATTGATAATGTCTGTTGTCGTACCTTTTACATTTGCAGGCACATTCGTGCCAGCTATCACCTCATCACTACTATCATCAGTCGTCAGGCCATTTTCATTCTTAACAGTAGCTTCATTACTAACGACATCTTCATTGCTAACAGCGCCACTCACCTCAATCGGACGTGACATCCCTTCAGCTGTGCTCGCCTGTTCTTCCGTTGTTTCATTTCTACCCAACGTATCAAGATTGTTCGGAGCTGGCAAGTTTGTCGCATCTAGCTCTACATCGAGACCAATTGGCGATATTGTGTCATCTAACGTAGCGATTGGCGCATCAAAATCACTGTCGTTATTGCTGATATTGATACTGTCAATATCTTGAGCGTTCTGCGTATCCATTGCCGCTAGCTCACGATCGATCTGCTCAGGCGTCATCATTTGATAACCCTGCTGCTGAATCTCAGTTGCTTGTTGCAACAGGTCATCATTAGAAGCGATTGATTGAGCGTTATTTGGATTGTATGAAGTACTTGGACTATCAGTGAAAGTCTCTAGATCTTGAGAGTTATTGTTTTGAGAAGATAAGTTTTGAGCATTGGCATTTTGCTTCGTCGAGTTTTTAGATCCTGACTTTGTCGAGTTAGGTTTTTTAATTCCTAAGCTTTGTTCGCTATAGTCGTCCAATACTGACTGATCAATGATGCCTTGTTCTACTGCTTTTTTTAGACGTAGCGCATCTAGAGCCATATCTAGCTGAGTATCGTCATCGGACAATGTAGCTGACTGCTTGATAGCCGCTTGATCATTAGCAGCTTGACTATTGTTATTCTGCTTACTAAGCGTTCGATTACTATCAGTTTGGTCAGCAGCAGATGAGTTGGTGATAGCGGTATTATTTACACTATTGGTAGTGTCTGCCATTGCCGCAGGTGCCATACCGAACAAACTGGTCGCAAGCGCAGTGCACAATGCCGAACGTCTGAAATTTTTACGCGGTGCTGCTGGATACGTACTTGGATTATTACTATCGTTTTGGACTATGGCTGTGTCACGCTGCATCATTAGACCCTTGCATGCTCGAGTTGAAGGCTGCTTTATCATCTTTACGTCCTATCAGCTCACGCGGCACAATCTTATCAACGATAACGATCGTTAAGTCTGACCGGTGAATAAACTTATAGCAGTTATCTGGAATTAATGGTTTACTACTTTAATTTTATGACTGGTTATCTATAGTGTCGGCTTTAGCACTCTGTGTCTACTGCCTTATAGGTCTACTAGCTTAGAAAAGGCTACTAGCTTATAGATAGCATTAATGGGTAGTAGCCTTTGTTTTCACTACTATTTATACCCTAAAACGCAATCACATAAAATTTATAAATCATAACTTAGTTAAATATCGAATCATAGCATTGACTGCATGTATTTTCACCGAAGCCTTGCTATTATACGGCTTAATATTGATAAAACCTATGCTATATCTTGATATAGTTTTTAATAAAATTTACGATTATTCTCATAAAAAAATTGTCGTTCAGCGCCGCTATTTTCTCTATCAGTCGCGATTTATCTGTAGGAATGTCCATGTCCAACCAGTTTCAGTTATTCAAGCGCCGTCGTTTTAGCGCTATGTTTTTTACCCAGTTTTTGGGCGCATTCAATGACAATATTTTTAAGCAGGCGCTCATACTGGTGCTGACTTATACTGCCGCCAGTAAATTAGGCGTAGAGGTCAGCATTCTTAATAACTTGGCCGCTATGCTATTCATCCTGCCCTACTTTTTGTTTTCTGCTTTGGCAGGCCAGATTGCTGATAAGTATGAAAAATCAAAGCTCACGCAGTTTATCAAACTCCTTGAGCTGATCATTATGGCAGTTGCCGCAGTCGGCTTTGTCTTTGAATGGTATGCACTGCTATTTGTCGCGTTGTTTTTGATGGGCACACATTCGACCTTCTTTGGACCGATTAAATACGCTTATCTGCCGCAAGCGATGAAAGAAGATGAACTGGTCGGCGCCAACGGCCTTTTTCAGATGGGTACGTCGCTGGCTATTTTGGTCGGTATGATTGTCGCTGGTATTTTGACTCAACTATCACAATCCCTGTATTGGATTAGTGCCACGGTGTTGGTTGTCGCTGTTTTAGGATATTTAGCTGCACGATATATTCCTACTATGGCAGCGATGCAGCCTGACCTGAAGATTAACTGGAATATCATTACCACCAGCTTAGCCACTGTACGTTACTTATACTCCTTGCCTTTTTTGTTCTTTATCATTCTTGGTAACAGCTGGTTTTGGTTTTATGGGGCGACGTTTTTGACCCAAGTGCCAGAGTTCAGCAAGGTGATTTTGCTTGGTGATGAGTCAGTTGTTATTTTCTTACTCACATTGTTTTCTGTTGGCGTGTCGATCGGTTCGGTGCTGTGCAAAACATTGACCAGAAATAAAGTCAGCTTGCGTTTATTGCCTTTTGGTATTGCTGGATTAAGTATCTTTGCTATTGATTTGTATTTTTCACTTTCAGGTTTAGATATAAATGTGAATAATGACACATTACTTGGCATCGGTGATTTGTTTAATATAAGTGGTAGCTGGCGGGTGTTTGCAGATTTGTTCTTATTAGGGTTCAGCGGTGGTTTGTATATCGTACCGCTATATGCTTCTATGCAAGCCTACGCACCTAAGAGCCATCGAGCACGTATTGTCGGTGCGAATAATATTTTTAATGCGATATTTATGGTTACATCAGCGATTTTTGCGATTGTTATTTTAAATGTTTTAGGGTTTACGCTACCGCAGCTATTCTTGGTAACAGGGCTATTAAATATTGTGTTTGGTGCGTTCTTATATATTAAACTCAATAAGCATATTAAGCATGCCGTTATCCAAACCAACGATGGTATAGCGCCGTAAATAAGTTCAGTTCCATAGATACAGTCTAATGTTGCGCTGATGACTTCGTTGCTCTTATCGCTATAGCAACCTATGAACTATCTATAGATTATTTATGGGCTACCTAGACAGTAATATTCGAGCCGATAATTTGGATTGTTTGTTATAGTAATACGCATCATGCCGTTGCTTTTAGACGGTAACATACTTTATTTTATTGACAGTTTTTAACACCATCAGGAGTGAATTATGACCCTGCGTCCTTTATCTAAAATTGACCAGTTGTTACTTGGGGTCGATAAGGCATTACGAGCTGTCGTGCCCCATTCCAATCCAAGCACGCGTCCGTTGCCCGTCAGTAGCGATGAGATTCCTGAGCTGACCATCACAGAAGCGCGGCACGTCTCAGGTCTTATGCGTATCAATCATACCGGTGAAGTATGTGCGCAAGGTCTATACCATGGCCAAGCGTTTGCCGCGAAAGATAATGGTGTCAAACAAGCCATGCAACAATCCGCCGAAGAAGAAGTCGATCATTTGGTCTGGTGCGAGACTCGTCTAAGCGAACTTGGTAGCCATGCCAGCGTATTTACGCCGCTTTGGTACGGTATGTCTTTTGGACTTGGTGCAGTCGCAGGCGCGATCTCAAATGAGTTTAGTCTAGGGTTTGTAGCGGAGACAGAAGCGCAGGTCAGCGAGCATCTACAGGATCATATCAAGCAGCTACCTGAACATGATCAGCGCTCAAAAGAAATACTGGCACAAATGGATAAAGAGGAGCTGCATCATCGCGAGCTAGCACTTGCAAGTGGCGGCGCTGCCCTTTCTCCGGCAGTACGTCGGACCATGCGATGGATGGCAAATCGCATGAAAGATACCGCTTATCACTTATAGCTTATCACTTATGGCTACAGGTACTGTGGTTAGTTGCTGTTGTCGATTTTCTTACTAATTAATAGCTGCACAGATTTACGTAGGTTTGCTTAATTCTAGCGATTAACAATCCTACCACAGATAGCGTAAAGCTTAATTTGCTACGGTATTAAAAATTTGTACGATTTTGCAGCAATGCGCTATTTATATTACCGTCCAATCAATGAATAACAACCAAATAAATTAAACAAGGTAACGATTTTTATGAAAGCGATTCTCTCTAGTAGCCACTCTATTAAGTCACCGAAGTTTGCAACGTTGACCGTCATGGCTGCAACCTGTGCCATGCTGTTATCTGCACCTGTAAACGCTGCAGAAACTGACGCCACTGCAACGGCTGTACCTAGTGCAATGGATTCAAGCAAACGTGTGATTCGTCTTGCTCGTCCTAATGCAGCTATCAGTCCTGCTCAAGCCAATGCCGCTCAAACAAGCTTGCCAGCAACACCTGCGAGCAACAGCCAGCCGACTAATGCGCAAACAACTAACATGCAACTAAGCGGCACTCTGCAAAACAACGCATCTGTTAGCACTGCTCAACCTCAAACACCACAAATGATGTCGCCTGCTGCTGCACCTGTCATGAACGGCACTACTCGTGTTTATGAGCCTGGTCCAATGACAGCTACTGGTATCGATCTGCGTAGCGGACAACTTCCGAATATTCCTACACCGCAATTACAGCTCTCAGACATGAGCTTTGTTAAAACTGTACTAATTCCACAACAAAAAGGGCTAGGTACTGATAAGCTTGATGTTAGCTTATTAGATGACTTCATCGCTGATGTATCCCCTAACGCGCGCCACTATCCACCAAACTTCCCTAACCGCACACAGCGTCATTACACTCGTGAAAAAATCAAAGTATTAGCGGATTGGATCGAACCTTATGCTAAGTCGCCAAATGCTTCTTATGATGTGTTGCTTCGTGCTGCTAAGCTAAACGGTATGGGTCGTAACCTAGACTTGGGTTCAGACTACACGGTACGTGGTGGTCAGTATGTCGATCGCGCTATCAAGCTGCAACCTGATAGTGGTGAGGCTAACTTCCTATACGGTATGATGCTATCAGAGGGTGGCGGATTCAAAGAAGGTCAAAAGTATCTAGATCGCGCTGTCGCTCTAGGGTACACCGAAGCAGAACAAAGCTTGGCACAGTCAGATCTACTTAGTGACCGCCGTGCTAATGCGTTAGAACGCCTACGTCGTCTTGAAGGGCAATACCCTAACAATACTGTTATTCCTCAACAAATCAAACTCGTTGAAGAAGGCAAATTCTACATTTGGGATATTCCTGCCCCTGACATCAGTGTAAAACCAGGTGCTTAGAAATTTTATACTTGTTGAGATTAGCTATTGAGGGTTTGATTCATAAGATATTTGTTTAATAAAACCTTCACTAGGTCAAATCTCTAATAAATAATCTAAATCCAAGCTTTAAATACCAAGCGCTTTTGTTTTATATCTATAAGACAAAAGCGCTTTTTTTCGACTAGTAGAAACACTTTCGTTTTAAAACATGCTTTTGTAGAACTGCAAATGAATAGTCTAATGCCAAAAGTTGCGCTACACTCATTATCAATTGCTACTTTCATTATTGATACTCTCATACATAACTACCGTTTATTGGACTGACTTATGACTTTCGCTGGCTTTAGCAAACAGACAGTAATGCATATTAATAAAAAAACCCTGCCCATTACGTCACTTATGCTTTTGGCGGCAGCAGTATTGCTACCAGCGTGTAGTACGGTGACGGTCGATAAACAAGCCTCGGCCAAGACCATCTCAGCGCAGCGCGGCAATATCGTCACTGACAATGCGCTAAGTAGCGACACAACATCTGCTTTGCTATCAGCAGGACTGAATGAGCAAGCCTGTATGCAGCAATTTGACTTATGCTTGACTCAGCTCTCTGATAGTATGCTTAACAGGCACTATCGGCCTGCCTTAGCTATTTTTGCAGAACTGCACTATGCAAAAGCGCGTCAACTATCTGATTCAAAAAACTGTCGTAATGCGCTTGCACGCCCGCCACTTGATCCGTATTACGCCAATGCGCCTTTAAGTAATGAGGATTCAAAAACACAGCAAGAAGAGACTGACCTGTGTTTAACCGATTATCAAGCAAGATTGTTTGATGCCGTCAAATACAGCTACACCTATCTATTTTATGACAGTTTGACCCATGACTTTGAAGGTGCAGAGCAAAATAGTAATAGCCATCGTGCGCAAAACCGTATTCCGAATGACAATGACATCCAAACCCAAGATATTTATAACGCTGCCAGTAACGACGTTATTACTCAAATCTATCAATCGACTGAAAATGCCAATAAATTGATGGGTGATACGAAAGTAGAATACCTGCCAATAACCTCTACCAAGCGTGATAACACCGATGAAGCAGCGATTGCCAATCGACCACCACTAAAGGGCAAAGCAACAGACCAAGTCAAAGTCATGAAAGTGACAGTAGATAACTACAACCTTGATATTTATTTGCCAAACGAAAACAACTATCTGCAAAACGCTCATAAACAAACTTCCGCTTTGGCAGACTTATCATCCACTTATGAGCTGCGACTCTCAGGTCTCAATTCCGTGAGCAAACGCCCCGGCTTAGGCATCAGCTTGGTTGCCTCGTTGGATGATCGCTATACCACCACAATCCGTCAATTATTGGTCGCCTCATTATCTGGTCGGCTAACAAATGAAGATACAAACACGGACGATAGCGAGCCAAGTTCACGTATTTATCCCACTGGACACCTGTTATTAACAGGTCTGATTAAGCCAGATGGCGATAGCGTATTAGACGCGCTAGGCAGTCGTAAGCTTGATATTCATTTATACAATCCGTACCAAACTGAATCCGTCAATATCCTCAACGATGACTACCCACTGGCAGCCAATTTTTCTGCGGGATATGGCTTATGGTTATCAGAAAACCAGTTAGATGGTGTGGGTTATTTAAACTTGATTACTCGCCAACCAGATGCTCAGCTGCCCAAACTCTTCATGCTCGAGCCTTATGATCCTGATAAACGCGTGTTGATTATGTTGCATGGGCTAGCCTCTAGTCCGGCCACTTGGGTCAATCTGACCAACGATATTCTTAATGATGACAAGCTGCGTGATAACTACCAAGTTTGGCAGATATTCTATCCAACCAATCTGCCTATTTTAGAAAATCGCTACCAGATTCAACAGTTAATCAACAGCACCTACCAGCAAACTGATCCCAATGGACAAAATCGTGCCAGTCAAAACAGTGTGATTATCAGTCATAGTATGGGTGCCATTATCGCTCGTATGATGCTATCTGATGAAAATTTAATCGATGATTTAGATAAGCTCAATGATAAAGACATCCTCTCTAGCAATGAGAAGCAGCAAATCCGTAACGCGCTCAAAACGTCTTTTGGCGAAGATGAGTTAAAGGAACGATTTGAGCTACAGGCATTGCCACAAGTAGACACCGCTGTTTTTCTATCTGCACCTTTCCGTGGTACCGATTATGCAGATCGATGGTTCACCCGTGCACTACGCCGCATCGTTTACTTACCCGTAGGTCTGGTCAAGACATTCACGGATAACTTAGCGACTATTGCCACACAAGGCGATTTGGCGCAAAACCCACTAGGAGCATTGTATTTGCAGAATGGTGCCAGCCAGTTAAGTGATAAGTCTTCTTTTATAGAGTTAACCAAAGACATCACTATTAATGAGCGTATCACTTATCATTCAATCATTGCCAATAACGATGCCGATATCACTAAAGGGTTGGCACAAACACAACCAAATGGTGCCAAGATTGATTTGTCGCAAGCGGTAGAAGACAATGCTGGAAATGAAACGGCGAGCGTTGATGTGAGCGATAATACTGAGACATCACAGCTACCACCTGAGCCGCTTGTTGCTGCTGTAACGGTCAATGATGATATCAGTCAAGCACTGACTGAGCGTTTATCAGATGGTATCGTTCCTTATAATAGTGCCCATCTCGATGGTGCCGCATCTGAGACAATTATCAATGGTGGTCATAGTATCCAGACTAATCCGCAGACCATTTTGACGTTGCGAAGAATTTTGCATAAGCAGCTACAAGAATGATGTAGATTTTTGTTATTTCACAAGGTTTTTGACGTATAAATCGTAACCTTTAAACATCAGTCATAGCTTTCAGATAAGCAGTATGTTCGCGCATACTGCTTTGTTTTTAATAATATTAATTTTATTTTTCAATGTTTGAATTATGTTATTTTGATGACTCTTAGGTCTGCAACAGACAGACTGGGTTGCTTGCGTGTATATCTAGGTGAGCGCATAATATATCTATAGCACATGACAGTAATATGTAAATTTATAAGGACATAAATTATTCAATTCAGCTAAACAGTGAGTCGCAAACTTAGCCACAATTTATGTCTAATGGAGCTAAGTCCACGTCACTGAGCTATTGCCCGTAATGTTTGCCACTTTGATCGATGGATAGTTACGGACAGTTACTTGAGCGTTGTATGGAAGTCAGCGCTATTCAGCTAACAGATGAGAGTAACCGTTTATGTTCGCTACATTTATGATTGACCAGCTCGATGCGCTGATGCTCGCGCGTATCCAATTCGCTTTTGTTATCTCGTTCCATATCGTCTTTCCTGCCTTTTCTATCGGTCTTGCCAGCTGGCTTGCGGTGCTTGAATTCCGCTGGTTAAGAACTGGTGAACCTATCTATGCTGAAGTCTACAAGCATTGGGTCAAAATATTTGCTGTCGTCTTTGGTTTAGGCGTGGTATCAGGCGTGGTAATGTCCTACCAGTTCGGTACTAACTGGGCAGTATTCTCTGATAAAGCCGGTAACGTTCTAGGCCCATTACTCGCCTATGAGGTACTGACAGCGTTCTTCTTAGAAGCGTCCTTTTTGGGGATTATGCTATTTGGGTGGGGTCGCGTGAGCAAACGCATGCATTTTGCCTCAACCGCCATCGTTGCTATCGGCACCTTGATTTCAGGTTTCTGGATATTAGCCGCCAACAGCTTTATGCAGACCCCTCAAGGTTTTATGATGGGTGCAGATGGCCTGCTCTATCCAACTGACTGGCTTGAAATTATTTTCAACCCCTCATTCCCTTACCGCTACGCTCATATGATGACCGCAGCCTTTCTAACCACTGCCTTTGTCATTGGTGGTATCGGCGCATATTATATTCAATCCAAAAAGCACGTCGAGCACCGCGCGCATGGTCGTGTGATGCTAGGTATGGCGATGATTATGGCCATCTTCGTTGCGCCTGCGCAGGTATTGATTGGTGATGAGCATGGTCTAAATACCCTTGAGCATCAACCTGCTAAAGTAGCTGCGATGGAAGGGCTCTGGGAAGATGAGCGCGGTGCCGCACTACGTCTCTTTGCGATTCCTGACCAAGAAAATCAGACCAATAAGTACGAAGTAAAAATTCCTTATGTGACTGGTTTAATCTTAACCCATTCGTTAGATGGTGAAGTTAAAGGGCTTAAAAACTGGGCGCCTGAAGATCAACCACCCGTCATTATCGTGTTTTGGGCGTTTCGTATCATGGTTGGTATTGGCATGCTTATGGTACTGGTCGGCCTATTCAGTCTATACAAATACTTCAAAAAACAGCAGTTCAATACTGACAGTGTATGGTTCCACCGTGCTTGGATGATGATGACTCCGCTTGGTTTTATCGCCTTATTATCAGGTTGGTTCGTAACCGAAACAGGACGTCAGCCCTGGACGGTTTATGGGGTGATTCGTACTGCTGAAAGTATGTCACCGCTTGCAGCACAGCAAGTAGCGACAACATTGATTGGCTTTATCGTTCTGTACATATTTGTCTTTGGTGCAGGCAGTTTTTATATCTTGCGCTTGATTGCTCAAGGGCCGAAACCTTATACAGATCCTGCAGAAGATAACTTCTACGAGCATTCAGTAACTGAGAGCCAAGGCCGCGCGTTAAGTGGTGATAGTAATCCTGCTAAAGGTACTGAAGAAGGCTTAGATGAGCCTGCAAATGATGTCGATGATGGAGGATTACGCTAATGTTTAACTTCGGTGATGTATTAGATTTACCTCTTATTTGGGGCGGTTTGATTGCTTTGTCTGTCTTTGTCTATGTACTGCTTGATGGCTTTGATTTGGGCTGCGGTATTTTGTTCCCTTTTGCAGGCTCAGATAAAAACCGTAGCCGCATGATGAACTCTATCGCCCCATTTTGGGACGGTAACGAAACGTGGCTAGTCCTAGGTGGTGGTGGTTTATTCGCAGCATTCCCTGTTGCTTATGGCATCATCATGACAGGTCTATATTTGCCAGTAACTGCCATGTTGTTCGGTCTTATCATGCGCGGCGTAGCGTTTGAGTTTCGCTTTAAATCCTCTTCGCGCCGGCATGTATGGGATACCTTTTTCTTTGTCGGTTCAGTCGTTGCCACTTTCTCTCAAGGCATTATGCTTGGGGCGTTAGTGCAAGGGTTAGAAGCCAGTAACCGTCTATATACTGGTGGCCCATTTGATTGGCTCACACCCTTCTCAATAGTGTGCGGATTTGCCATGATTATCGGCTATGCCTTACTTGGTTCAACGTGGCTTATTATAAAAACAGAGCACACATTACAAGTATGGGCGCGCCAAGTTTCTAGATGGATGCTTACTGCGTTACTAGTAGCGATGGTTGTGGTCACAGCGTTTATGTACTTCTCAGACATCGATGCATTAGAAGGATGGTTTAGTTTCCCAGATTTATTATACCTCGCTCCTATGCCTATCATTGTCATGCTCTTATTCTTTATCATGCGTAAAGACTTAAAAACAGAGCGTGAGTATCGTCCATTCTTACTAACGGTTGCCTTATTTTTAATGGGTTATATTGGGGTTTGTTTCGCCCTATTCCCTTATATCGTACCGTATCAAATGACGATTTATGAAGCTGCTGCTGCCGATACCTCGTTATCATTTATGCTGATTGGCGCCTGTATCATGTTACCGATTATCTTGAGCTATACAGCATTTGCTTACTATACCTTTAAAGGTAAGTCTGATCACAATCCAATGTACTAGTCGCTAATCGCGACGGACAACGGATCAGCTAAAAAGGATGGCTATCATCGTTTATAGATGGTAGTCACACTTCATACGCTAATCAGGAGATCTCTATGAAAAAGTTCAGTAAAAAACAATCGCAATGGGCATGGTTCGTGGGTCTATATTTGGCAGGGTTCTTAGTGGTATTTACCATTGCTCAGCTAATTAAACTGGCCATGGGTGTTTAGCGTAACTGCCTAATCATACGATTGAGTAGTTGGTTAGTTAGCTAATAAATAGCTTGCTAGATGCTAAATTTGCATTTTTGTCTTGCAAATACCTCTTTTAAGAATGTCGTAAAAAGTAACTCTATATGCATAAAAAAAGCAGCGTTGAATAATCAACGCTGCTTTTTATTTATCTTAAATTTATCAGCTTGGCCTACCTGCATGCTTGATATCATTCTGTTCGATAAACTCATTAACCTGTGTTAGACGCTCTGGGGTCCCCACGTCTATCCAATTATCTGTCGTCACTTCAGCAGTAATCTGAAACTTTATCATTGCTTGCTTTAGTAGTGGTGCTAATGCCGCAGGCTGTCCTGATACCAGACCTTCTACCAATTTTGGTGACATTACGCTAATACCTGCAAAGGTATACTTATCTGCATCGCCAACCGGTTGTTCACTAGCAAGGCCATTATTAATCGCGAAATCGCCGCCATTATTGTGCTCTGGATTATCAATCAATAACAAATGCGCGCGCTGATCCGCTCCCAATGTATAGTCTGTTAATCGAGAGAAATCATAGGTAGTCCAGACGTCAGAATTTACCAGAATGAACGGCTCATCTTTTAGTTTACCTGATTGTAATGCCTGAAAAATGCCGCCTGCAGTCTCAAGTGGCTCATCGTCTTCTACTGACCAATGCAGATTTACGCCATATTGTGAACCATCACCTAGGGCGTCCATTAGCTTATCTGCCAACCATGAGGCATTGACCGTGATATCAGTAATGCCTGCTGCTTGTAGTGCTTTAATATGCCATACAATAAGCGGTTGACCTGCGACTTCAACCAAAGGCTTGGGCGTCTCAAGCGTTAATGGACGTAGGCGTGTACCCTTGCCCGCTGCCAAAATCATGGCTTGTGTAATCGTAGAGGTAGACATCTGCGCTCCTATCTTTATTATTTAAATTAATTTAGCTGAGCGTCATCTACGCTGAAGCAAACTTCTCTTTATAAGCAGGTAGCACTGCCTCTTGTAGCCATTGATTAAACGATATAATTGATTGCTTTAGTTCATCATTGCCATGTTCGGCAAGCCAGTTTAATTCAATAATCAAATCACGCATGACTTTAGGAATATCCGCCAAATAGCGGTCTTTCCCATCACGCTCAGACAAACGAATAAAAATCCCTAATACCTTTAAGTGACGTTGTACGCCTATGACATTTACATCGTTTTCAAACTGCACCGCGCTATCAGCAGTGGTTAGTGATTTTTGTTTTTGTAGCTGCCAAAAGTCATTAATCCATGTAGATATTTGGCTCTCTGGCCATTCAACATAAGCATCGCGGACTAACGACACTAAATCATAAGCATACGAACCAATAACAGCATCTTGAAAATCAATCACGCCCAACTGAGATTTATCTGCTTGATCTTGCATGAGGTTGCGGCTGTGATAATCACGATGTACCACCACTTGTGGCTGTCGCAAAATCTCATTCATTAACGCTGTTTTTAGGTTTCCCCAAACCTGCTCATCTAGCGCTATACCAATATAAGGCATAAACCATTCGCTAAATAAATCCATCTCGCGGTCTAATAGTGCTGTGTCATAATCTGGTAGCTGGTGTTGCGACTTTGCCGTTTCTACTGGTACCGTTTGTAGCGCGACTAGTGTCTGCATTGCTAGTTGATAGTAGTCATTGATTTGGTCTGCAGTGGCATCGACAAGCAAATGAGCAAATTCTACTGTGCCAAAATCTTGTAATACCAAGAATCCTTTTTCTACATTTTGTGCAGCCAGTGTCGGCACGTTGACAGCAGGTGCCATCAGCTTAGCCACACTGATAAACTGCAGCATCGCATCTTGCTCGTCAGCGGAGTCCATGACGATATAATGCTTGTTGGCGCTATTGTCTGTCTCTGATAGTTCGATACGATGATATCGGCGGGCACTAGCGTCACCAGGTAAGCTATCTAGACTAAAGGTTTGATCTAAAAATACTTGCTGTAACCATTGTTCTAATTGCTGTTGGCGGTTGTTATTTTCATCGATCATATCAGTCTCTAAAGTCGTTTTGTCAGTCATATTGGGCATCGCTGGTTAAATATAAGTCATAAATAATTAAAGTAGTGATAAGTCGGACAAATACTTGCTAAAATAGCGATATGTGTCGGTGCTCTACAAGCTGTCACAGACGTATTGCTATATCATTCAATACTTGATGTCGGATAGAATCGCTATCGCTACTTAAAAATCAGCATGGCTATATTATAAATTTTGGTAAATAGTGTAGCTGATTTGGTTTTTTTTGACTATGATTAGTCGTCATTATATGTAAAACATCCAAATTTTTGAGAATACATTAGTCATATTTTAGTCGCTCGTTCACTGCTTTATGTCGTTCGGTGATACCGCTACTAAACTCAGTCATGCAATCCAATAAGCTCTGCAATCATAGGTGTGCCCTTGTTATATTCTCCGCTTTACCAAAGCATCCGCTTGATCTTATTTGGTGCCTTAGGTTTATCTAGCCTAACTGTCAGTGCTGCCATTGGTGATGCCAATACGCAAAAAACTGAACCACTCACTACGGACAGTACAGGCAGCTATGCGTCTAATAGTGTGGCGACTGACGCCAATAGTATTAGTCGTACTCAAAGTAATGATGGCTATCAAGAAGCAGATATTCTAAATGATAGCTATCCAGACGATGCTAATTCTGCTAATACGAACAACGCTACTTTATTAAATGATACTGCGTTAGATAGCAGATTCTCTGAGAACAATGACCTAAATATTACAGAGATTAATGAGGCTGCTGACTCTGAAGCTTTTAGCAACGAAGTGTCTAATACTGCTAATCTAAATACAGAAACCAGCAACCAACCAATCAGTAATACACCAGATAGCAGTGCCTTTGTCCCTAAAGCGGTGACAACGGAAAATGGCAAGCTAGATCTTAATGATGAGAGTATTCAAGCCAGCTTAATGCGCTTAGCAGAGTTTTATGAGCTAACACCAGATACCGATGCGTCAACATTAAACAATGAGGCTGTCAGCACTGAGGCGGACAATTCTCATAATAATGCGATGCCTGCTGCACAGACGATTCCAAAGGTCGGTAGAGACTTACGTCTGTTGCCAAATGCCGTGGACAGTGCCCAGCGCTGTGAAGGTCAATGGGTATATCCGCAGAGTAACCCCAACTATCAACGCGCTGTAAACGAAGCTGGTACGGCAAACGGACAACCAGCACCAAATGTGGCTAGCGTTCCGAACAATCAAGCCCCTTTATTTACCGAGTCAGATTACGGTTATTACAACAATATTAATTATGCCGAGCTATCTGGCAATGTAAAAATTGACCAAGGCACTCAGCATATCGAAGCAGAAAAAGTCATGATTGACTTGAGCAATGGCGTTGCGGCTGCTCAAGGCAAAGTCATGTTTACAGATAATGCGACTGGACAGCGTACAAGCAACGTCTCTACAAACAATGCCGCTACAAATAATGGCCAAGCCAGCTTTAATGATAGAGCAGCACAAGGCGGCCTAATTGGCGTTGCAGACAGCTTAAATTACAATACTGAGACTGGTCAATCAACGGCCAATGATGTGGCATTTGCTAGTGTTGGACTACAAGCGCACGGCTATGCCAAACGCTTAAACAAACCGAATGAGAGTGAATACGAGCTGGATCAGGTGATGTTTAGTACCTGTCCACCTACCAACCGCAAATGGCAGTTTGAAGCGAAAAGTATCGATCTAAATACCGATACAGGGCGCGGCGAAGCGTATAACACCACTTTCCGTGTGGCTGATATACCCGTATTTTATCTCCCCTACTTTAACTTCCCGATAGACAGTCGCCGTAGTAGTGGGTTTTTATTACCGAGCGCGAGTGTCGGTAGTAAAAGCGGCCTTGAAGTTGACGTACCTTATTATTTTAATTTAGCGCCGAACTACGATGCCACCCTTAATACTCGCGTTTATACCAACCGTAACCCCATGCTCTCCGGTGAGTTTCGTTATCTAACTGAGGAGTACGGCGAAGGAATTTTTAACGGCTCTTATTTGCCCAATGATAAAAAATATGATGGCGAAGATCGTAGCAGCTTTTTTTACGATCATTATTGGTCATCTACCAGTATTCCGCGCTTAAGTGGCGACGCAAAATATAGCTATGTGTCAGATGCCGATTATCTCAACGACTTCGATACCTTGGGTTTGTCAGACAATACGTTAAACCTACCACGCCGTGCGCGGGTGAATTATTATAACGATTATGTCAATGGTGAATTAAAAGTCGAGACTTTCCAAACGCTCGATGCATTTAACAATAACGGACAGCCTTTACAAGATAAAGACAAGCCGTACTCGCGCTTGCCACAGCTTAAACTTGACTATCGTCTACCATGGGCAAAAAGCTTTGATATCACAGGCGTAAGTGACTCGGCTTATTTTAAAAAATCCATCGATGATGGCTATGAAAATGAAAAAAGTGGCACGCGTTTTTATAATAAATTAAGCGCCGTTTATCCGATGGAAAAATCTTGGGGCTATATCAAACCTAAGCTCAGCTTGCAGCATCTATATACGTCATATGATGAAGATAGTTTAGAAGATAATCAGCTTAGTGAAGAAGATGGCAGTCAGTCTGTGTTTGTTCCGCAAGCCAGTATCGATGCAGGTCTACACTTCTATCAAGCGGGCTCACCATTTGGTGCGTTTGACGATACGATGGGCGGCTATCGTTTACTTAGCCCACGCGTAAAATATACGTATTCACCGTATGAGAACCAAAACGACATTCCTAACTTTAATACGCGTATTGCCTCTATTAACTATGAGCAGCTGTTTTCGGACAGTTGGTTCTTAGGTCATGATCGTTTGCAGGATCTGCATTCTATTACGCCTGGCGTCAATTATCGTTACATCGATGCAACGGGTGTGACACGTTTTGATGGTAGCATTGCAGAACAGTTCTATCTAGATGATGGACGTGTAACACTTGACGACGATCAGCCTGTTTTTACCTCGTCTTCTTCAGGTATGGTATGGGATACCAGCACTCAGCCTTATAATAATTTTTGGGTTGATGTCAGCGGTGCCCTAACCAGTAATTATGATTTGAACTACATTACTACTGAACTTCGTTATCAGCCATCAGACAACAGCTTATTTAATGTGGGTTATGTTAAGCGTCAGCGTGATGACAATACCGATCAGTTGCCATTATCTGCGTTTACCGCTTCCGCTGTTTTCCCTATCAATAACAGCTGGCGTATATTGGCTCAAGGTCAGTACGATTATAATCGTAACAAGATGCTTGATTCACTCATCGGCGTTGATTACGAAGACTGCTGTTTCGGCTTTGCTGTTTATGGTCGCCGCTATTACAATGACCTAAACGTAAAAGACGAGCCAACACAAGCTATTATGGCAGAAGTTAGATTAAATGGTCTTGGCAGCGGTAGTAGCCGCTTGACACGATTGCTCGCTGATAAGATTTTGGGCTTTGAACCTGTACAGACGGCATGGAAAGACTAACCAGTTTTTTGCTAGATTAGAGTTATTTACGTAAATATTTATAAGACACTATTTAAACCCCTATTATGGGAAACGCTGTCGAATATTTTATTATTAAGGGTATCGGATAGAGTTGACCAACTACCATCCGATGCAATGACATTGATGAGGAGCATCATGAGATTTTTTTCTTTACGTCAGACTAGCAGAGCAGTATTGCTATCTATGGCAGGCCTTACGCTTACGTTAAGTGCCAACGCTGCTACTGTCAAACCTGCAGCAGCTCAAGCTTCTACTTCTGCTGCGCAAAGCTCAGTTGATCGCTTAACACCAGCCAATAGCACAGACGGTATTATTGCCCTAGTTAATGAAAATGCTATTTTAAAAAGCGAACTGGTTGATGCTATCGAGCAAACCCAAGCACGTGCCAAAGCTGCTGGTGAGCCTATCGCAAACTCAGCACAACTACAGTCTGAAGTATTAAACGCGCTTATTTTGCGTGAACTACAACTGTCTATGGTCAAACGTGCGGGACTGTCTGCCGATGAAGCAGAAATCAATCAACGTCTTGGTCAAATCGCTCAAGCTGAAGGCCTTAATAGCATTGCAGCATTGCAGCAACGTCTAGATGCCGCACAACCTGGTAGTTATGCCAATCTACGTGCCAAACTGATCGAAGAGGCTTCTATCCAAGCGCTACAGCAGCGTCAAATTACTCGCCGAGTACGTATTAGCGAGCAAGATATTGATGCATTTTTGGCCTCACCTGAAGCCAAACGTCTGAATCAAAGCGAATATCAAACCATTCACGTACGTGTGCCTTATATAGATGACTATAGTCGCCTATCAGCCGCTCAACGTGAAGAAGCATTAAAAGTCGCGCAAGCATTACGTACGCGTTTGCTTGAGCCAAATGTCAACGTCGCTGAAGCCGTTGCTGCTAGCCAAGGTAGCTATCCGATTCCATTGCAAGGTGGAGATATGGGCTTTCACAAGGCTGCTTCTTTACCGACAGAACTGTCTAGCAAAATTACCAAGCTAGACGTTGGTACTGTAAGCGAGCCACTATTGACTCCTGAAGGGATTGATATCATCAAGCTTGCTGATAAAAAAGCCAGCAATACGATGCTGATACCACAATGGCATACTCGCCATATTCTAGTCAAAGTCGATGACCTACAGACTGACGCGCTTGCTGAACAAAAAATCAATGATCTATACGAGCAACTTCGTGGCGGCGCTGACTTTGCTAGTTTAGCTTCAACGTATTCAGATGATCCAGGTTCTGCGGGACGTGGCGGTGATCTTGATTGGGTTAGCGAAGAAGATATGGTTGGTTCATTTGAAGCCACCATGAAAAATACAGCGGTTGGTGACTACTCTGCACCATTTAAGACAAAATTTGGTTGGCATATCCTAAAAGTCGACGGTAAGCGCGATCAAGATATTAGCGAGCAATATCGTCGCAATATGGCACGTCAAGCATTGTATCAACGTTTAGCGCCACAAGCTCAAGAAGACTGGTTACAAGAGCTACGTGCTGGCGCTTATATTCAGATACTTGGCTGATATGTTGCAATAAGCTAGTAGTATTAAGTTAGCGAAAGCACTGAATCGATTTAAACAAAGAAGGGTATATGCTATTGCATATACCCTTCTTTATTTTGCGCAGTTAGATATTTAACTGGAAGCTTTAAAAAAATATCGGAGTTAAGCATTTTAAACTTTATTAAACCAAAATCCACACAAAGAAAAACCCCGAACCTAGGGCGATTGGTTCAGGGTTTCAATACTTCGTGTTATTGTTATTATCTCTCTTCCGTGCTGACTCATCCTAAGTCATTTAACAGTATTATATAAGACAGCGGGCTGACCTGTACTTTTATTGGTACTGTCTCAACACTACATCCATGCGTATCCTTGTGTTGATGGATGTATTATAGGCCAATGGATTTGGTGCCGATAGAAGCTAAAGACTCTATTTTGCGTAAGCATATGCTTACATCATTTCTATGCATTACCGTTAATAAACAGCCTCTTTTATTAACCAAAACTGCGCTGCTCTTGTCTGTGCTCTTCTGACACTTTTTCGCCTTCTTTCTTGCCTTCTTCGATTTTGTTATCAGTTTCTTGGATATCTTCTGCTTGTGCCGTAGGCGCATTGCCTTCTTGATTGCTTGCCTCTTCTGGCTCATATTGCAAGGTAGTCATCACAGGAAAGTGATCAGATCCTACGGATGGCATACGCTGAATATCAACTACCGTAAAGCAGGCACTATGAAAGATATGGTCCAAAGCCCAACGCAGAAATGGATATTTAACATGAAAGGTATTAATGAAATGTCGACCAATACGAGGATCTAACAGACCAGAAATACGTTGAAAGCGACGCGTGGTTTTTGACCATGCGACATCATTAAGATCACCTGCCAGTATCGCCGTTTGGTCGTTTTCTTTTATGTGTTTACCTACCATGAGCAGCTCAGCATCACGCGTGGTGGACTTATCAGCTTCAGTTGGACTAGGCGGCATGGGATGCAAGCAATATAACCAAATGACGCGGCCTCCTTGCAAACGCAATTGAGTATGGATAGACGGTATATCATCTATCATCAAGTACTTAACTTCAGGATCAATTAGCTCAAGCTTAGAATACAAGTGCATACCATATAAATTATCTAGTGGCACTTTCACGGTATAGGGATAGTCAGACTCGACTTGTTGTAAGACTTGCTCCCATTTTTTATCACTCTCTAATGTAATTAAGATATCAGGCTGCTTTTGCTTAACCAAATCGACCAGCTTTTGCGTTTCATCATTGGGCGTCAATACGTTTGATACCATGATTTTTATTTGATGCGCTTGCCCTTCTGGCTTATCTTTTGCCTTTTGAACTTCTTTTTTCCACAATTTAGTATATGGCAGTACCATTCTCAGCTGAAATGCTAACGTACCGCTCAGTACAACAAATAATATCCACTGCCCTAATTCCCACTCTGAGAAAAACATTATCATGCCGACCCAAGCGATAATACCAAGCACCATGATTTGAATACGTGGAAACTCAACACCGCGCACCCACCAGTTATCTAGCGGCAACCAGCCCCAGATTGTGACAAAGGCGATGAATCCTGCTAGACCTTGTAAGGCGTAATACAATAGTGAGAGATCCATAAGTAGGTACTAACCGTTGATTAAAGTGTCGATAGAGCTGATGATGTATATTGGTTAAGCTTTAACTCACCTGACGTCAAATAACTAACGTCGAGTAATTGTGTTTGAGACTTACTTTAGCATTTCAGAAGATTCTCGCCTACTGGTGAGTCTCAATTATGCGACAACTATCATAAAACGTTACAATGTTGGCTCATTCAATGTAATGCGTGATTTATTAACATTATATTTTTGAGGTCGTCAGATAGCCAAGTACCTCTTCAATAGTAATAACTTAAAGTTATAGCCGACATAGTTAATAGTGTATGGAAAACGACCAAATAATAGCCAAAACGCCTTGCTTTTTCGCGCCATTCACGGCATTGTTATCGGTTGACGATGCAACAAATAATTGTAAATAGGATTGAACTTCATGAGTGATTTAACAGTAGGTTTGGTAGGCTGGCGCGGTATGGTAGGGTCAGTATTGATACAACGTATGCACGAAGAAAATGACTTCAACGGTATCACGCCGGTGTTTTTTTCTACCAGTAATGCTGGTGGTGATGCACCAAAATTCGACGGTATTGAAACCGGCCAACTAAAAGACGCTCATGATATTGAAGCACTTGCTGCTTGTGATGTCGTTATTACTTGCCAAGGTGGTGACTATACGTCAAAAGTCCATCAACCACTACGTGATAGTGGTTGGAACGGCTATTGGGTTGATGCGGCAAGTACGCTGCGAATGAAAGATGACAGCATCATCATTCTTGATCCAGTCAACCGTAACGTTATTGATAGTGCCCTAGCCAACGGTAAAAAGGACTTTATCGGCGGTAACTGTACCGTATCATTGATGCTGATGGCTATCGGTGAGCTGTTTAATAAAGGCTGGGTCGAATGGGTCAGCGCGATGACATATCAAGCTGCTAGTGGCTCTGGCGCAAACAACATGCGCGAGCTCATCAACGGTATGGGTGTGTTACGTGATGCCGTCCAAGACGAATTGGCTGACCCTGCTAGTGCTATTCTTGAGATTGATAAAAAAATCGCTCAGACTCAGCGCTCAGCAGACTTTCCTACACAATACTTCGGTGTACCATTGGCTGGTAGCTTGATTCCTTACATCGATGCGCAGCTAGAAAACAAACAGTCAAAAGAGGAATGGAAAGGCGGCGTTGAGACTAATAAGATCTTGGGTAATGATGAAGCTAGCACGATTCCTATCGATGGTATGTGTGTACGTGTCGGGGCAATGCGTTGCCATGCGCAAGGTCTAACCATCAAGCTCAAAAAAGATATCCCTCTAGAGGAGATTGAAGCCGCCCTAAAAAATAGCGGCAACGAGTGGTTAGACTTGGTCGAAGACGACAAAGAAGCCACTATGAATCGCTTAACGCCAGTCGCAGTGACTGGTACATTAACAGTTGCATTAGGCCGCTTACGTAAGCTTAAAATGGGTCCTGAGTATTTAGGTGCCTTTACCGTTGGTGATCAGCTACTGTGGGGCGCAGCAGAACCATTGCGCCGTATGCTGAATATCATTCGTGAGCAAAACAACTAAATCGAATAACCAAAATATCAGATAAAAAAGACAGCAAGTGCTGTCTTTTTTGTGCGGTTAATAACCTAAATGGCTAAGAACAATGACTATATACCCTAGTATCCTTGTATTACTTTTGCTCATACGCAATCATTACCTCGTTACGACGTAAAAATGGCAATGCCCATGGCTCATCGTAACGTGCCAATTCTGGCTCACCTGTAGGCGTTAAATGTTTGCTTTGCATCCAATTTCGCAGTTCTTGTGTCTTTTTATCTACTTTATCACTTCCAGTAAATCCTGAGAATTTGATAATGTCATAATTTTGAGCTCGTACTTCGACGATTTCGACTTCTGGGTTATTTGGTTTTGGTGACGTCTCCATCGTATATTTACTGGGCATCGTGAATTGTACGCACCTCTTTCCATCATCTTGCTGCATACTGACTGGTGCTGTCATGGCAATTTTTTGTGACTCATTATCACTTTTTTTGTTATCAGCTTGCATCGTGACAGGTGCCGTCATACTGATTTTACTACTGTCTCCATATGGTGCTGTGTTATTACCAAAAATATAGTCCGCTAAAACCTTAAACCCTTCACGACTTGCTGAGTCTTGGTCACCACTCACCCACGTTTGCGCCACTAGTTGCTCATCATAGCGACGCAGCTCAAAGTGATCTGCTTGGGTCAACACCGTATATTTCGGCTCTTCGGTAGCCATAGCCCCTCCTGATATCAATAATGAACCACTCAATAATAAATAAGCTGTCTTTTTCATATTATGTCTCCAGCATCTAAAAGCATGATATGGTAATGATTATCACCTCACCTGTATAACTTCTACTGTATCAATAGACCTCTAGCACTGTCTGTGTCTTTTGGCGTGCTGTCTGTATTTTTTAGTTATGGTAAAGCGGTATTGACCAAAGTGTATATTGCGCGTATATCGATGACACCTAATATTTATAGTTAGAGAACGCTAAAACGGATACAAGGCCGCCGATTGAAAATCGTACAAGTAGTATATTTAGGGAAAGTAATGCCATAGTAGTTCAGTGATTCTCTGACTATATGTCCAAAAAAACCGCTAACAATGCTATAATTAGCGCCATTTTCATAGCTTAAATAGCGGTTATCATATGCAATTTGTCTTACATAAAACGGCCAGCGGTGCAACGCGTGCACGCCGTGGTACGGTTCATCTCAATCATGGCGACGTGCAAACGCCTGCTTTTATGCCTGTTGGTACTTACGGTACCGTCAAAGGTATGCTGCCACGTGATATCGAAGCCATTGGCGCTGATATTATCTTGGGCAATACCTTCCATCTCTGGTTACGTCCGGGTACTGAAGTCATTGATAAATTCGGTGGCTTACATAAGTTTATGCATTGGGACAAGCCTATCTTGACCGATTCGGGCGGTTTCCAAGTATTCAGCCTCGGCGCAATGCGTAAAATTACCGAAGAAGGCGTAAATTTTAAATCTCCTATCGATGGCGCAAAGGTATTTCTCTCACCAGAAAAATCTATGCAGATTCAGTACAGCTTGAACTCAGACATCGTCATGCAGTTCGATGAGTGTACGCCGTATCCAGCCACTCATGATGAAGCGAAAAAGTCGTTAGAGTTATCATTACGTTGGGGACAACGCTGTATCGATGAGCACAACAGACTGGGCAGTACCAATGCTTTATTCGGTATTGTACAAGGCAGTATGTATCCTGATTTGCGTCAGCAATCACTTGAAGGCCTGTTAGAGATTGGCTTCGATGGTTATGCTATTGGCGGTCTATCAGTTGGCGAGCCTAAAGAAGAGATGATAGACGTCCTAGACTACCTGCCTGATGATATGCCAGCAGATAAGCCGCGCTATCTTATGGGTGTTGGTAAGCCTGAGGATTTAGTTGAAGGCGTACGCCGCGGTGTGGATATGTTCGACTGTGTGATGCCAACGCGTAACGCGCGTAACGGCCATTACTTTGTGACGGGCGATGCAGACAATGCTGGCGTGGTACGTATTCGTAATAGCCAATATCGCAATGATGAATGTTCATTAGATCCTGAGTGCGACTGCTATACTTGCCAAAACTTTAGCCGTGCTTATCTGTACCATCTTAATAAGTGCAAAGAGATGTTAGGTGCTCAGTTAGCCACTATTCATAATTTACGCTATTACCAACGTTTGATGCAGGGTATTAGAGATGCTATCGAGCAAGATAAATTTGATGAGTTTGTCAGTGAGTTTTATGCCAAACGCGGTCAAACGGTTCCTGAGTTAAACTTGCGCTAATCCTGTTTAACATTCACGACTGTGTAACGAATCTGTTGAAATAAAAAAGGGCTTAAGAATAATCTTAAGCCCTTTTTCTGTGCTGCTTTTATTATTTAATGATTATCAACTAATGATTAATATAGTGTCAATCTTGACTACTATCCCATCAATGACGTCACAAATACTACAATAACAGCGATTGGTGCGATGAATTTCGCAACGATTTGCCAAAGCTGCCATGTACCATTAGATAAACCAAGCTCTTGCTGAATGTTACGTTGATCCATTTTCCAACCAACAAATACGATTGCAGCCAGACCTGTTAGAGGCAATAGGAACTTACTAGTAAGCTTATCTAATGCATCAAAGATACCATTACCCATGATAGTGAAGTCAGACCATAGGTTGAACGATAGCAATGCTGCAATACCTAACAACCAGATTACTGTACTTGCCACGATAGTAGATACAGTACGACTCATCGATGTACGCTCTTCTAACAACTCAACGGTTGGCTCAAGCAACGAGATAGATGAGGTGATAGCGGCAAAGGTAATAAGCAAGAAGAACAATGCACCAATAATGGTACCCGCACCCATGCTACCGAAAGCAATTGGCAAGCTCACAAAGATAAGACCAGGACCTGATGCAGGATCTAGACCATTGCTAAAGATGATTGGGAATATGGCAAGACCAGCAGCCAACGCAATAACCGTATCTAAAATAACAACGGTACGTGCTGTTTTTAGCAAGTTTACTTCACGGCCCAAATACGAACCATAAGCAACCATGATACCCATACCAATTGATAGTGTGAAGAATGCATGACCTAATGCTGCAAGCATAACATCAGCCGTTAGTTTGCTAAGATCTGGTGTAAATAGGTAAGCAACTGCTTCACCAAATCCACCGTTCATCACGTTATAACCGACGATAACGAACAGAATTACACCCAATAATGGCATTAAAATCTTAGCTGTTTTTTCGATACCACTTGTCACACCAATACCAACGATGACAGCGGTTAAAATCATAAATACCGTATGCCAGATCGTCAATGTACCAGCTGATGCAAGCATAGCATCAAAGGTTGCAGCAACAGAATCACTGTCTTGACCAGCAAAGCTACCTGTTGCAACTTTAGTAATATAGTTAAGCGCCCAACCACCGATCACACTATAGAACGATAGAATTAAGAAACCACCTAAGATACCAGTAGCACCAACGATGCCCCAACTACGCGACTTACCTTCAGTCGCTGCTACGTCTGAAAAAGTATTGACTGGGTTTTTTTGACCACGTCGACCAATTAACCATTCAGCAACTAATATCGGAAAACCGACCAGCGCGATACAGAACAAATAGGCAATAACGAAAGCTGAACCACCGCTTTCGCCAACCATGTATGGAAATTTCCATATGTTTCCTAAACCAACTGCTGAGCCTACTGCTGCCAATACGAAGCCAAAGCTTGAGCTCCATTGGGCATGTTCTTGTTTATTGATAGCCATTTTTTCCGTCCTCGTGCTTCAATTAACGTTACTGATAATCTTCCTTGATCAACATAAATAGTCGGCTTTACCGTTGGACTATTTAGTAAACGCTTCGATGTGAAACGCCCAGCAACATTAAGAAAGAATTGATTACAATATCGTAAACGCTCAGTTTCTGCTAAGCGACCAAAAAAGTCAAGTGCTCATAAATATAAAAAGCCATAACAAATAGTTATGGCTTTCATCTAATTCGCCTTCATTCCATAAGAATTTAGCTGATTAAAAGTATCAAACTCATCATTAATCGAGTTGTTTTTTTAGCGCACAACACCGCGGCTGCTATTTTGTAATGAATCAATAAGTAGCTGAATTTTTGGCTCTTTAGCCAATAGCTCACTATGTAAGACTTCCAACGCTTGCGCAGTGGTCAAACCTGATCTGAAAATCGTACGGTACGCTTGACGTAATACATTAATCGTTTCTTTTGACCAACCTTTACGGCGCATACCTTCGATATTGAGTCCATGGGCCTTTGCCGGATTGCCAGACACCATCGTAAATGCAGCCACATCTTTTAAAATAAGGCTTGCTCCGCCAATCAAGCTATAGTCATCTACTGTACAAAACTGATGTATGCCTGAGTTACCACCAATAATGGTATGATCGCCGATAGTCACATGCCCCGCTACACCGACATTGTTAGCCAGTACGTTATGATCGCCAATGACACAATCATGTGCGACATGGGTGTTTACCATCAGTAGATTATGACTGCCGATTTTAGTCAGCTCGCCGTCTTGCGCTGTACCACGGTGTAAACTACAGGCTTCACGAATCGTATTGTGATCGCCGATTTCAAGCCAAGTACGCTCACCTGCATATTTCAAATCTTGAGGATCTTCACCGATACTCGCAAACTGATAAAACTCATTGTGTTGACCAATACGAGTCAGTTTAGTCACAACGACATGTCTATGCAAAACCGTATGCGCACCAATTGATACTTCATCACCAACGATACAATAGGGTCCGATGATAGCAGTCTCGTCAATCTGCGCGGACGGTGAGATGAGTGCTGTAGGATGAATCTGACTCATAAGATGGGCCCTTGTATCATTTGATGCGAGTAAATAATAAAAAAGTATCGCTATTTCAGTGTTACTAACGAAGCTAATACCAGTTATGTTGTTGAGTTTACATATAGCTGTTTATTGGAGTGATAGTGAGCGATTTCAATATCGCTCTTTGTACAGTATGGCTTATTGAAAACTTAAGCACCCTTCGTGTTAGCAGGTTTTTGCTGCTCTTGACGTGCAATCATGATTTGAGCACTAGCAGCCAGTTCATCTTCGACATGAACAGTACAATCAAATTTATAGATACCGTGTCTTTGCATCACGGTCTTTGCACGAATGATAAGCTGATCACCAGGAATCACACGGCGTTTAAAACGGACTTTATCCACACCTGCAAACAGATAGAGGTAACCGTCTTCTGCCGTTAGCCCTGCACTAATAAAACCAAGCATACCTGACACCTGTGCCATTGACTCCACCATCAATACCCCTGGCATAATCGGCTCATCAGGAAAGTGACCGTTAAAAAACTCTTCATTAATAGTCACGTTTTTGATACCAGTAATACACTCGCCTGGCGTACAAGCTACAATACGATCTACCAGCATAAAAGGATAACGATGCGGTAAGTAATGCTTAATCGTATTATACGTCAATGGTAGCGTAAGACCTTGCTCAGCTAAGCTTTTAACGTCTTCATCAGTTGGGACATCTATATTGTTATTGCTCATAATGACGCTTCCTTGCTGTGTTTTGAATATCTATTATTCGTTTGTGTTTGCATTAGTTATTGCCTAGCTGACGAAAACGTACAGCAGCACGTCGCCAATTAGCAGTTGGCATTGCAGCCGTACCAGATGAATATGAGCCAGCGGTTTTAATGGATTTGGTTACCATGGTCATGCCAGATAAAACAACATCGTCTGTAATCTCGATATGCCCTGTGATACCGACAGCGCCGCCTATTATACAGCGCTTACCTATCGTAGTACTACCCGCAATACCGGTTTGAGCAGCAATAGCAGTGCCGTCACCGATACGGACGTTATGGGCAACTTGTACCAAATTATCAATAATCACGTGATTACCAATAACAGTATCATCAATAGCGCCACGATCGATACACGTCTGGCTACCAACTCGCACATGATCACCAATAATGACACGGCCTAACTGGGCAATGCGCTCCCAACCTGTGTTACTAGGATCTTTAGTAGGAGCGAACCCGAACCCTTCAGATCCGATACTGACCCCTGCATGCAATCTTACGTGATTGCCAATAACACACTCAGGCCCAACAACGACTTGCGACTTAATGACACAATCGGTACCGATACTAGTATTGGCCTCAACCACGACATGAGCATCGAGTGAGCTACGCGCTCCTATTTGCACATTGTCACTAATCACACAAAAAGGGCCGATATTGACTTGCTCGCCAATAACAGCACTGTCTGCAATCACAGCACTAGGATGAATCCCATTAGATAAAGAATGACGTGCAAACAGCTGACTGGCACTGGCATAAGCCAAATATGGATTTGAGACGACTAGCGCTATCGCTGAGGTAGGCACTTGGTCACGATATGCTTCCGTTACCAACACCGCGCCTGCGTCACTGCTAGCCAAGCTAGAGATATAGTGAGGATCTGCCAAAAAGCTTAACTGCTGCTGACTGGCTGTCGTCAAACTACCGACGCTACTGAATGGTTGACACAATTGCTCAGTATCAATCTCGGCCTTATTAATAATAGGCTGACGCTGCTCAATTCGAGTAATGAGTTGCTCAATCGTTATCATAATGACTATTAATAAAATATGGTTATAAATGAAACGGTCGCCAAAATAACAATGCGTTTTGACGACCTACTAAGCTCTAATGATATTTCCGTCTATTTGAGACAATCTCTAAAACTGCTCAAATAGATGAGAATGATGTCATTAATTTAGAATGTATTACCAATTTGGAACTGGACTTTTTCGGTCTTGTCGTCTTCTTTGTCGCCAATAGGTACCGCATAACTGATCGAAATAGGTCCGATAGGCGTATACCAAGTGATACCAGCACCCGCACTGTAGCGGAAGTCATTATCTTGGGTCAGTAATGGAACATCTGAATCATTAAAAGTACGATCTTCTTTATCAGACGTGTCAAAGACCTGACCACCTTCAGCAAACAATACTGGGCGTACTTGATCTGCCCAATCACCTTTAAACGGCATTGGTAAAATTAGTTCAGCACCAAACGTTGCTAGTGCATTACCACCAACCTCTTCTGCGGTAAAGGTTTGGTTGTCTGGATCATTGACCGCATCATAATAGACTTGTGATTTAGGTCCCAGAGTAGATGATTTATAACCACGAACCGAACCATAACCACCAGCATAGAAGTTTTCATAGAATGGCAAATCATTACCATAGCCAAGCTTGGTATAACCACGTGCGATCACATCTTTATAAATAGGGTAATATATATTGCCGCTATAAGTTAGCTTTTGGTAGTTGGCATCGCCAAGACCGATGGTTGCATCAACCGCATGGCTCATCCCTTTGGTAGGAAATACTGGACGGTCTAAAGTGCTGTAGTCCCAACCAAACAATAGATTGTAAGTCTGATAGTCATTCTTGAAAGTGGCAACACCATCAGTATCAACTTCAGGCGTTTTCGTACCGCCCTCGTCTAGAATTTCTTGAACATTAGATATACCCAGATAACGACCACCACGAACCTTTGTGTTGTCCACATTCAGACCCGCACTCAGACGTTTGGTTTCATCAATAGGATAACTATAATTCAGCGTCGCACCATATGAATCGGTCACATAGTTACTAACGTTGTCGTCATCATATTTGGTTTTGCGATAATAACCGCTGATGCCTTGAGAGACACCGTTTTCTGTAAAGTACGGATCGGTATAACCTAGGCTATAAGAGTCGCGTGTTTCTGAACGAGAAAGCGCAGCCTTTACACGGTTACCGGTACCCATGAAGTTATTTTGAGTCAGATCCAATTGGAAAGTTACCCCGCCACTTTGAGAGTAACCAGCGGCAATCGTTGAGCTACCTGAGGGTTGTTCTTCAACGGTATAGTTCACATCGACTTGGTCTGGCTGATTGGGCACCGATTTAACATCAACGTTAACGGTTTTAAAAAAACCGGTGCGCAATAAACGCGTGCGCGATAGCTGGATTTTTTCGTTAGAGGCCAGCGAACCTTCTAACTGACGCATCTCTCGGCGCAGTACTTCGTCTTGGGTTTTTATATTGCCGTTAAAGTTGATACGGCGTACATAGATAGGTCTTACCGGATCGATATAATAGTCAACATCGACGATTTTGGTGTCGTCATTAATACGCGGTACTGGGCGAATTTGTGCTAGATAATAGCCTTCATTGCCATAACGGTTTTTGAGCGCAGCAGTTGTTGCATCAAGCTTAGCTTGCGAGTACTGCTCATCAGCATTAAAGGTCACAAGCTCGCTTAGATCATTGACATCGAATTTGGGATCGCCCAAAAAGCTAATATCCCCAAACTGGTATTGGTCGCCTTCGGTTAAGCTGATTTCAATAAAGACGCTTTTTTTATCTTCACTAATATTGAGTATGGCGTTGTCAACGTTAAAGCGCACATAACCATCGTTCTGGTACAGCGCTTTTAGGTTCTCTAAACTTGCGCCTAGTTTTTCTTTGGCGTAGCGATCTGACTTAGATAATAGACGCGTCCATGAAGATTCTTTTACCGCGAAAACGTCTTTAATCTCTTCATCACTAAAGTGCTTGTTACCAATGATATTGATATCGACAACTTTAGCAGGCTTGCCTTCTACAAAGCGCACGTCAAGTTTCACGCGGTTACCATCTAATAATGTCTGATCGACTTCGATATTGCTATTGTAATAACCTTGACTAATATATTGCTGTTGTAGCTCGTTGGCAACACCTTGCAAGGTCGCTTGCTTTAGCACATCACCCACAGACAAACCAGCGTTACCAAGCCCTTGCTCAAGCCCTTCTTTTGGGATAAGTTTATTGCCTTCAAAGTTGACTTCAGCGATGATAGGACGCTCGACGACATCAAAGCGCAGCTTGCCACCTTCGACACGACTTTGAATATCAGCGAAGTTTTCAGTTGCATATAGCGCCTTAATACTGGCAGCTAAGCTACTATCATTCACCGTATCGCCTACCGTAACAGGTAAGACCGGATAGAGGCTATCAGGGGTTAGGCGTTGTAAGCCATTAAAACCGATGTCAGTTACTACAAATTCTGCAGCCTGTACTGGCATACTCATCATCGCTACAACTAACGGCAACCCAGCCGCGCTCATAATTAAAGGCGTACGCATAAACACTATCCGTCAATAAAAAAATTGCTTAAGTTAAGTTAAAAGGCACGTATTGTCTAACCCGTGCGCATAAGGTTATAAACCCATGCAAGGGTAACTCAGAACACTTTATATAAATTGCATCACAAAATAAACTAAAAATTACGATTAGTACAGAGGCTGCGACACAGAGTAGCATGCCTATCATAACAATAATCAGCCTATAATAGGCGTAAAACCATTAGTATATCGTGCTTTATCAGCCATATTGCTCATCAGCTGACTAAAAGAGCCGGCTGATGTCATTACCAATTGCTAACACCATGAAACCTGCTAGCAAGAGTAAACCGATATTTAGACCGACCATTTGCACACCTTCAGACAGTGGCTTACCGCGAATCAGCTCAATAAAATGATAGACAATATGACCACCATCTAATACTGGAATCGGCAAAAGGTTTAAGACGGCAAGACTTAAGCTAATAAGCGCCGCTGTCGATAATACCATCTGCCAACTGATATCAAAGCTTTGTTTGGCGACTTTGGCAATGGTAATTGGCCCTGATAGATTGTCTAAACCAATCATACCTGACAGCATTTTTCCCATTGAGCTTACGGTCATTACTGCTAGCTGCTCAGTCTTTTCAAACGACTTAACTAACGACTCACTAGGACCGTAGACCACAGTGGTCTTGTAATCGTCAGGGATAATAATCTCAGTCTGATCCACCATTGCACCAATCTGTCCGTAATCATTACCCAAGTTGTCTTTTTTACCTTGGGGCATAATCTGCAACTGTACAGGCTTGTCATCACGCAACACTGTAAAGTTCAACAGCGTTTCAGGATTATCACGAATGATACGCGTCGCAGTAATCCAATCTTCGATTGACTCATTATTAATAGCAGTAATGCGGTCACCAACCTTTAGACCTTGGCGGCTAGCGGCACCATCGGGAGCCAAACCGCCTACAATCGGCGCAATCTGCGGCTGCCATGGCAACATACCAAAGCTAGTCAATGCGTCTTTGCCTTGAGCCTCACCTTGCATAAACTGTGTGACGGGGGCTTGATATGTTTTAGTCGACTGATTGGTTTGGGCGTCTGACAGCAAGGTAATGCTGACATTATCCGTCTCACCCATACGTCCTGCAAGACGATAGTTAATATTTTCCCATGTCTGCACATCGTGGCCATCAATCGCAACAATCTTATCACCGACTGGTAACTGTGCCATTGCAGCAGGCGTATCTGGTAGTACCTGTCCAATCTTAGTCGCCAACTGCTCAGATGGGGTCATAAATAGTACCCAAAATAGCGCGATAGCGATGACAAAATTCATGATAGGGCCAGCTGCAACGATAGCAATTTTCTTGAGCGGATGCTGCCGATTAAATGCAAGATGCTGCTCATCTTTTGCGACATTACCTTCACGCTCATCCAGCATTTTTACATAACCGCCGAGTGGCAATGCTGAGATACGATAATCGATACCGCTCTTTTTGCTGGTCCAACCAAAAACTTTAGGGCCAAAACCGATAGAGTACGTTAGTACTTTGACACCGCAAAGCCGCGCCACAATATAATGTCCCCACTCGTGTAAGGCAATAAGCGGGCCTAAAACAAATATGGCGGCAAGAAGTGTTAGTAAAAACGTCATGATTTTTTCTCAGTATTGTCTCTCAGCATTTTCATCAACATCTTCGCTAATATCGTTTATCAATGTCACGTATCAGCTAAGAGACGCTTGCTACGATTATGTCAGCTTTGCTACCAACTTATCAGTCAAGTGGCGTGCAATCTTATCGATTGCCAATATATCTTCTATGTCAGCGGTTTCGTTCAATGGTGGCAGCTGTATGTCATTTAAGGCTTGTTCGTTAATATCAGCAATATCAGTCAAACGTATTTTGCCATCGAGGAACGCTGCTACTGCAATTTCGTTTGCCGCATTGAGCACAATTGTGGCTTGCGTCCCTGCTTGCATAGCTTGGCGAGCCAAACGCAAACAGGCAAATTTTTGTAGATCTGGCTCAATAAACTCCAAACCACTAAGTGCAAATAAGTCTAACGGCTGCGAGCCACTATCAATTCGATCAGGATAGCTCAGCGCGTGCGCAATGGGGGTTTTCATGTCTGGACTGCCCAGCTGCGCTAAAAAGCTGCCATCGCTATATTCTACCATTGAGTGAATGATACTTTGTGGATGAATGACCACATTTATCTTATCTTCAGGCAAATCAAATAAGTGACAGGCTTCTATCAGCTCAAGCCCCTTGTTCATCATCGTCGCCGAATCGACAGATATCTTTTGACCCATTGACCAGTTAGGGTGTTTGACCGCTTCTGCGACGCTTGCCTGCTGCATCTGCTCAAACGACTGCTGCAAAAATGGCCCACCAGAGGCTGTTAACCACAGTTTACGGACACCATGATTTGGCTGATGAATTTGCGTATTGTCTTGCTGAATAGCAAGTGGCAAGCATTGAAAAATAGCATTGTGTTCAGAGTCCAGCGGCAGCAAAGTAGCGTTGTACGTCTTGACCGCATCAATCATGACCTTACCTGCCATGACTAAGGCTTCTTTATTGGCCAATAAGATACGTTTGCCTGCACGTGCTGCTGCCAATGTAGACGGCAACCCTGCCGCCCCTACAATCGCTGCTACCACCGTATCAGTCTGTGAGTCAGTGGCAATATCTACCAATCCTGCCTCGCCCCCTACGACCTCACTAGCAATTCCTGCTGTTTTAAGCCTGTGAGCAAAATCATCTACGGCTGACGTCGGCACACTGACTCGCTTCGGCAGAAATTGCTGACAAAGTGCAAATAGTTTATCTAAGCGATGATAGCCTGATAAAGCATAGACTTCATAAGTGTGCGGTTGCGCCGCCAATATTGCTAAGGTGCTATCGCCAATCGAGCCTGTCGCGCCTAGTACGGCGATGCGTTGCGTCATAACCATCAATGCCCATGATACTTAAAAATAATAAAAATAGAATATCGTCTGTTAACTATATTGTCATGCTAGTAGCCACGCTTGCCATACTAATGTATTACTCGCGCTCGGCTGACTTATATCAATATTACTGAGAATAAACGACAGAGTAGGTTTAAATAGAACAGTGCTGCTATAAAACCTTATACCACTATCAAACCAAGCTGCTGTATCGCCCAAAAACCAAGGGCAAATATCGGTGTTGCAGACAGAAGCGAATCAATACGATCAAGGATACCACCGTGACCTGGCAAGATAGTGCCTGAATCTTTTACATCAGCACGGCGCTTGAGCATCGACTCAAACAAGTCTCCAAGTACAGAGGCAAGAATAGTGATGGCCGATAACGCTACAAATGCGATCAACGGTACACCCGTCAGCTGTAATTTAAAGACGCTGATAGCTATCACAACTAACAGCCCTGTGAGGAGGCCACCAGCCAACCCTTCCATGCTCTTATTGGGCGAAACATTGGGTGCCATTTTTCGGCGACCAAGCTTGCGTCCAACGAAATACGCACCGCTATCTGCACACCATACTAATAAGAACACATACAGCAGCCACCATGCCGACAGTTGCCAGAGATAGAACATTGCCGTAATAGATGCCGTCAAAATAACCGCGCCCATCATTGCCAATTGGTTGCCGTACCATCTTGTTTGTGTTGGGAAGACTCGAACCCAAGACAGCGCCATTAGCCATATAACGAGTGACGCCACCCACCAAAACAGCCAAGTCACCTTGAACATCAGTGAGAATATAGTGAGCGCTAAAATCAATAGAACAAATACCGCAGGTTGGCGCCACTTAGGCATCAATTTAGCCCACTCATGAGCGGCGATAATGACCCCAATGGCCAACAGTGGTGCAAATAAAATAGGTGTTTGGCTCGCAAACATTGCAATACCAACGATAATAACGAGAACAATTGCCGTTTTAATTCGTTGCCACATACTTATCGAGCCTTATAATAATGAAGAACAGATGTTCAAAAAATGCATTATAGCAGCTAACTAACGATGGCCTAGTGATAGCATTCAATACTAATTCAAGCCATTTATCATTGCATAAACCAACCCTATTGACCAGTTATACAATACTAACTGAACTGAACCGACTGAACTTACCTATCAACTCATTGCTCAGTGCCCTTGCTGCTCTATTACTACCTGCTCGCTGGTTTTGCCAAAGCGGCGTTGACGTTTTGCAAACTCTGCGATCATCAAAGCCAGCTCTTCTGCTGTAAAATTTGGCCATAATGTGGGAGTAAAAAATAGCTCAGCATAAGCAGATTGCCACAATAAGAAATTAGAAATACGATACTCGCCGCCCGTACGCACTAGCATATCTACTGCTGGCGTATCGGCTAACTGTACGTAATTACCTAACAACTCTTCGCTGACATCTTCAGCTTTTAATTCGCCAGCTTGAACTTGTTGAGCCAGCTGTTTTGCTGCATTTGCAATATCCCACTGCCCACCGTAACTAATCGCAATCACTAGCGTCATTGCGTCAAACTTCGCCGTTTTTTCTTCTGCATCAGCCATTAGCGTTTGTAATGACTCACTAAGTTGACTACGGTCACCGATGAAACGCAAGCGAATACGATACTCATTCATGCGCGGCATTTGCTCATGAATCGTCGATGTAAGCAGCTGCATCAACAGTGCCACTTCACTAGGTGGTCTCTGCCAATTTTCGCTAGAAAACGCAAATACGGTCAGCACTTCAATGCCTGTATTGACACAATACTCAACGATAGGATCGAGCGCGTCTTTGCCAGCCACATGCCCTTGACCGTGGCGCAAATCATTGGCCTTACCATAGCGATTATTACCATCCATAATGATGGCGATATGACGAGGAAGAATAGCGGGCGCCAAAACGGCTGAAATGGACATAGGCGAACTTGCTTATTGTTGAGGTAAAATAATAATAACGTGTGCAACAGCGATTAAAAAGCGCCATTTATATAATTCACTAACTTATCACAATTACATTGTTAGTTTTTAGTGCTCAGAATACGATGGATCCAGTTCAATCAACCACATCTTTGGCTTGCCTTAGATATGGCTTTATATAGTTAATTCAGTTTAAAAAAGAGACAGCACAACCGAGTGCAGATGTAACTGTGATACTTCAAGCGAAGTTAACGCTGTTACTCTTTTAGAAAGGATTGACTATATCAGTCTACACAATAATAAACAGCCAATAGCTATAAAGTATTGGCTGCTCAATTACAGATAATCTTACGAACTCATTCTTGCTCTCAACACCAAATATATCAGTATTAAACTTCCATCAGATCGCTTTCTTTCTTACTCAAGCGAGCATCGATTGTTTCGATATATTTGTCAGTGATTTTTTGAATATCATCACTAGCGCGGCGCTCATCATCTTCTGAGATTTCTTTTTCCTTTGCCAAGTCTTTGATGTCATTCATCATGTCACGGCGAATGTTACGGATAGAAACTCGGCTGCTCTCAGCTTCACCACGTGCAAGTTTTTGCATATCGCGACGAGTATCTTCTGTTAATGCTGGCATCGGCACACGAATTACATCGGCAGACATTGGGTTTAGACCCAAATCTGCTTCACGAATGGCCTTATCTACTGCTTGTACCATCGTACGGTCAAATGGTTGAACCAGCAAGGTACGTGAGTCTTCAACGTTGACGCTTGCTACTTGGTTCAATGGTGTATCAGAACCGTAGTAGCTGACCATCACACCTGACAACATACCTGGATGCGCACGGCCAGTACGAACTTTACTGAAAGTGCTTTCAAGCGCTTCCAACGTTTTTTGCATGCGTGCTTCGCCGTCTTGCTTAATCTCTTTAATCATTGTGTATCCTTATTTATCGTTACCGACAAATTTTTTATTTGCTATTGGGATATTAATTATTTGTTGCTAATCATTAGCTATTTACTGACGTTAGTTGCCAGTATCGCATCAATTAATGAAAAACTCGTGTGCCTTCATTCTCACCCATGATGACATTCAATAATGCATTGGGTTTAGTCATATCAAACACTTGCAGCGGTACGTTATGCTCACGGCACAGTGCAATAGCCGTTAAATCCATGACGCCTAGCTTTTGCTCTAGTACTTCGTCAAAAGTCAGACCGTCATACTTGACTGCATCGTCATGTAGGCTCGGGTCTTTGTCATAAACGCCATCGACCTTAGTCGCTTTTAAAATCAAACCAGCTTCGATTTCGATACCGCGCAAACATGCAGCGGTGTCAGTGGTAAAGAATGGGTTACCCGTGCCTGCCACAAAGATACAAACTTCGCCGTTTTTGAGATAACGAATGGCATTACGACTGCTATAGCTTTCGGTGACTTCACCAATCGGTAACGCTGACATCAAGCGCGTTTTGATATTGCGACGCTCAAGCGCATCACGCATTGCCAGTCCGTTCATAACGGTCGCTAGCATGCCCATCTGATCACCAGTCACACGGCCAACGAGACCTTCTTTTTGTAACTGTGCACCGCGATATAAATTACCACCACCGACTACGATACCCACTTGGACACCAAGTCCACGCAAGTGAGCGATAGACAAGCTCATTTTATCAAGCACTTCGGTATCAATACCCATGTCTTTACTACCAGCTAAGGCTTCACCGGAGAGTTTCAGCAAGATACGAGCGTAACGCGGGTTTTTGTCAGACATGAGGTCACCTTGTTATCATGAAATTATAAAGAAAATTATCGGTAAAATACAAATCGAGTTTGCCCACAACGCCACACTTACAGCTAAGCGTATTAAAAAGGCTAAATTGCGCTAATTGTAGCAAAAACTGCCCGCCATTGGGCAATTTTCACTCGCATATCTTATTGGATATCTAGCCTTGATAACTGGCGAATAGATCGTATTCGCTAGCATCATCGATAGTCACGGTTAAGAACTGCCCTATTTTAACTTGAGCGTTGATGTCATCAACATAGACATGACCATCAATTTCAGGTGCATCAGCATAACTACGGCAGATAGCAATATTTTCATCGCTATCAATTTCATCGACCAATACCGTTAAGGTTTTGCCGACTTTTTCTTGTAGCTTTTGCGCTGAAATATCTTGCTGTAGCGCCATTAAACGCTCATAGCGAGACTGCTTGACGTCTTCAGGAACATGATCAGGCAAGTCATTAGCAACTGCGCCTTCTACTTCTGAATAAGTAAATGCGCCCACGCGATCGAGGCGTGCTTCAACCAGCCAATCAAGCAAGCACTGAAAATCTTCTTCTGTCTCGCCAGGGAAGCCAACCACAAAGGTTGAACGAATCACGATATCAGGACAGATATCACGCCACGCTTTGATACGGGCCAAGGTGTTTTCGCTATGCGCAGGACGTTTCATCGCTTTTAGGATACGATGACTGGCATGCTGGAACGGAATGTCCAGATAAGGAAGCAGTTTCTTCTCACCCATCAACTCAACGACTTTGTCTACGTGTGGATACGGATAGACATAATGCAGGCGTACCCAAATGCCCAAATCGTTCAATGCTTGGCATAAGTCATAAAACTTAGACTTGAGCGGCATGCCATTCCAAAAACTGGTCTTATACTTTAGGTCAAGGCCATATGCCGAAGTATCTTGCGAGATGATAAGTAATTCTTTCACGCCAGCTTTTTTGAGTGCCAGTGCTTCGTTCATCACATTATCAATCGGGCGCGATACCAAATCACCGCGCAAGCTTGGAATAATGCAGAACGTACAACGGTGATTACAGCCTTCTGATATTTTTAGATAAGCATAATGGCTTGGGGTCAGTTTGATACCCGCTTCATTAATCAAATCTATTTTTGGATCATAGTTAGCGTCCTGACTACGATTTGGCTTAGGCACATGCTGCGCCACTGCCGTAATTACTTCGTCATAGGCATGCGCGCCCGTCACTGCTAGTACGGCCGGATGCATCTCACGGATTTTGTCTGCTTCTTTACCTAAGCAACCAGTAACAATCACTTTACCGTTTTTGCTAATGGCCTCGCCGATCGCATCAAGGGACTCTTGTACCGCTGATTCAATAAAGCCGCAAGTGTTTACCACGACTAAGTCAGCACCGTCATAATCACTGGCTACTTGATAGCCGTCACGGCTTAGCTCAGTGATAATACGCTCACTATCCACCAATGCTTTTGGACAACCTAGTGACACAAAACCAATCTTTGGCGCTGCACTAACTGGCATCGTAGCAGTGGCGTTGGCAGTCGTAACATCGCTGCTTTGGGCTACACTACGGTTTTGGTTGTGGTTGGCTTTGTGATGGTAAGGCTGTTTAGTATCTGTTTGACTGGCATCTGCCTGACTCTGCGCTTGTACTATGGTAGGCGCGGCAGGATTGAAGATAGTGGCAGTGTCTTTTACGGCAGATAGAGGAGCTGTTGCTGTCGTATTCACTGACTCGGTAGAAGTTTTGGACATGGCTGACCTTGCTAGAGATAAATTGGCTGAGCGCATTGTACGTTTTTTTTGCAAAAATCACCAGTTTTGCCGCTCTATAGTCTTGATTTGTGGTTAAATATTATCTCAAGCATCTGACTTTTTTGGGCCCTACTGATGAACGCTGATTTTATAACCGCCAAAACAACCCCTGACCTCGCATTTATATCTCAGCATTTATTCACCGCTATTTTATGGGTCAACGATGAGCTATCAATCACGCGGTTGAATGCTCAAGCCGAGCAGCTACTTGCCATTAGTAGCGGCAGATTAATCAATCAATCCATCTTGACACTGCTAGCACCTGATGAATTAAAGACTAAAGATACGGTATCTATAGATAATGATAGTAATGATACAAATGAAAATGAGTCTTCAAGCGAGCCAGCTTACTCTTTGACCGAGCGCTTTGTGCAAGCGCAAAACTATCAGCAGCCTTTTATCGACCATGATCACATTATCAAAACACCGCTAAACGGTAATTTATCATTGTCAGTCGACTATAGCGTCACGCCTGTCATCTATGAACAGCAGCCTTATTTTATTATCGAGATGTGGGGTAAAGATCGGCAAAGTCGTATCTCTGAGGAGCAGCGCCAACAACAGCAGTATACAGTGGCCCGTCATATGCTACGGTCGGTCGCACACGAAATAAAAAACCCTCTTGCTGGTATTCGCGGGGCAGCCCAGCTGTTGCAACGGCAGTTTATTAAATTCAGCGACGCATCTACTACTAACACCTCTAGCGCTGATAATGCTTTGACAACCACTAACACTGACACTCAGCATGATTTGCAAAAAATGAATCAAAAGCTGCGCAACTATACGGACATTATTATTTCAGAAACTGATCGATTGACCCATCTTATTGGGCAGCTTCTGGGTTCCAATCAACTACCAAACTGGCAAACGCTTAATATCCATGAGCCTCTAGAGCATGTCTTAACCTTAGTGACCAATCAGTATCCACAGGTAGTGTTACAGCGTGATTATGATTTATCATTGCCAGAGTTGTGCGCTGACAAAGATCAGCTGATTCAAGTGTTTTTAAACCTTATCAATAATGCTTGTGAGTCGATGACTGAGTTCGAACAAACGCTACAACAGAATCAAATCTCAGAGTCTCAAGAATCACCACAAGCTGCCATGCAAACTGAGAGCAATTCTGACTATCAACCGACATTGAATATTCAAACGCGGGTTGCTTTTCAGCATACAATCGTCGGACAGCAGCACAAGCAAGTGATGCAAGTTACTATTACTGATAATGGCTCAGGTATTGATCCAGCATTGATCGGTCAGATATTTTTCCCGATGGTCACTAGCCGTGCAGCCGGTACAGGTCTTGGATTATCCATCGTCCAAGATATTATCAGTCATCATCATGGTATGATTGATGTGAGCTCGACAAAAGAGCAAGAAGATAAGCAAACCCGATTTACGCTATATCTACCATTTACTCAACCCATCACTGAGACATAAAACAAATTATGAATTTATGAATTAAAGGCTGCTAAGTTTCATAACGCCAACTCCCAATCCCCAACTTACCATCAATAATTGCTGATTAGGCCCAATACATGACTGAATATAGCGACGACCTCCAACCTAAAAGCGATGATCAATCACCACAATCACAAATAGTAACTGTGAATAATGCACCCAGCGACCACCCTGCAACATTGTGGTTAATCGATGACGATGCAGCCCTACGCATGGTGTTGGCAGACACGTTTGAAGATGCTGGATTGACCGTTATCAGTTTTACTCAAGCACAAGCAGCATGGACTCGCCTTAATGATGTTTTAAAACAGCAAGAGTCAGCCGAGCAATTACCAGACGTCATATTGACCGATATACGCATGCCAATGATGGATGGATTATCTTTTAGCGACTGGGTTCATCAGCATTTCCCTAAAATGCCAATCGTAATTATGACAGCACACTCAGACCTGACCTCTGCTATCAATAGCTATCAGACAGGGGCTTTTGAATACCTGCCCAAGCCTTTTGACTTAGATGACGCGGTTGCGACGATTTATAAAGCCATCAATTATCAGCCCAATCTAGAAACAACGACTGTTTCCCTTTTAGATGAATCCAATAACAATATAACGTCTGATACTTTCACTGAAGACCTGATAAAACCTAAAGTAGCACCTGCTAGTAAGACAACCAAAGACAATAAGAGCAAAGGTGCCGCCGTAACCAAGGATAATGGTAACCCTAGCGGCATCATTGGACAGTCACCAGCCATGCAAACGGTGTTTCGTGCCATTGGCAGACTGGCTCAATCCCCCATTTCCGTCTTAATTACTGGAGAGTCTGGAACGGGTAAAGAGTTGGTAGCCAGTGCATTGCACCAACACTCCCCTCGTAAGCAGCAACCGTTTATTGCACTTAATATGGCAGCCATACCGCATGACTTGATCGAGTCTGAGCTATTCGGTCACGAAAAAGGCGCGTTCACTGGTGCAACAACGATGCGTCAAGGCCGTTTTGAGCAGGCAGACGGCGGTACTCTATTCTTAGATGAAATCGGTGACATGCCTTTTAGCACTCAGACAAGGCTGTTACGCGTACTGGCCAATGGTGAATTTTATCGTGTTGGTGGTCAACAGCCAATAAAGGTCGATGTACGTATCATCGCAGCCACCCACCAAAACTTAGAAGAGCTGGTAAAACAAAGCCGATTCCGCGAAGATTTGTTTTATCGCCTTAATGTCATTCGATTACCCCTACCACCACTACGTACACGCCCTGAAGACATTCCTGCATTGGCCCTCTACTTTATGCAGTCTGCCGCAGAGCAAATGAATACCACTCCAAAGCATCTACATCCTGCCGCATTGCAAATCATGCAGACGTTTGACTGGCGTGGTAACGTGCGTCAATTAGAAAACGTCTGCTTGTGGCTCACGGTTATGGCTACTGGTGATACTGTGATGGCGACAGATTTGCCACCAGAGCTACTTGAAAACATCTCACCTAATACGGTGCTTTATGAAGAGCATTGCTCATCACAGGAAGACGCTCAAGAGAACTTGGTACAAAATGGCGATGTATTAAATAGTAGTGCGTTAAACAGTCATCAAAATAATCAAAGTAGCCCGTTGCCTAAGAACCAAAGTTGGCAACAAGCATTGGCTGATTGGGCTGAGCAGTCGCTAAGCACGGGTGAAACTGATATTTTACAAACAGCAACCCCTGAGTTTGAGCGCGTTTTATTAACAGCAGCACTCAATCATAGTGGCGGCAAAAAGATAGAAGCCGCAAGCTTACTTGGTTGGGGACGCAATACTCTGACACGCAAATTGCAGCAATTGGATATCTCTGCCCCGAGAGTACCAACTAAAGAGTAAATAAACGCATAAAACATGATAATAAATTATTATTAATATCAATCACTTAAAATTAGTACCGAAAATAAATGATAAATAATTAAAAATAATTGCAAATAGGGGTTGCCAAACAATTAAAACTCTATATAATAGCCAACCACTGAGACGCACTACCGAATCAGTTAACTATCTAGATAGCGTTTGAGTTTAACCGCTTTTGATGATAGAGTAACGAAAATGGGGCTGTGGCGGAATTGGTAGACGCACCAGATTTAGGTTCTGGCGCCGCAAGGTGTGAGAGTTCGAGTCTCTCCAGCCCCACCATTTTCGGATAGTACATCTTAGACCAAATATCAAAACCTGCTTTTAGCAGGTTTTTTTGTGTCTGGAATTTGGTGTTAAAACTATAAAATATCTTATTAAAAGTATTAATCTTCTTTTCTAAATCCTTTAACACTTCCTCCATACTCTGATGGCACTTACTTACCCGCTGCATCAATGCTTTAATGTACTTGCCATAGACAGAACTAATTAATAGAAAGGTTTCCCTCACTTTCATTGAATAATGCACTACGTTGATTTTTACGAAGGGTTTCACGTTGAATTATATTTTTTGCATCGACCTTTTCTAAAGGTAACCTTGTTTCGCGAGAAAGATCGCCATCGGCTATTAAAGATAAATAACGAGAACAACAAACTCTTAAAAAAGAGGTGAAATTACCAATATCATGATCAGCATCGAGAGATTCAAGGTATAGCTTAGTGATCAGCTGATTAACCGTCATTTGATCCCGAAATGACAACTCTTCTAATATATCCCAAAAAAACACCTCTAAACGAATTGAGGTGACAACTCCCTGAATTCGAAGTGATTTGGTTTTAGAGCTCCACAAGCTGTCGTCAGCACTAATAAACAATTGACACATATAATATCCTCTCTCGATACTAATTAAAGCTTATAGCAAGGCAACAAATTGCTTCAGCATAGCTGGATGGGCAGGCCACGCAGGAGCCGTTACCAGTTGGCCATCTGTAATAGCACCATCCATAGGTAACTTGACATACTCAGCGCCAGCCATTTCTATTTCTGGCTGACACGCAGGGTAAGCAGATACTTTTTTACCCTTCAATACGCCAGCAGCCGTCAGCATTTGTGGTCCATGGCAAACCGACGCAATCGGTTTATTAGTATTTGCGAAATGCTGAATCATTGCAATAACCTTAGTATTCAAACGCAGGTATTCTGGCGCACGTCCACCTGGTAAATACAAAGCATCGTAATCTGCGACATTAATATCTGCAAAAGACGCATTAAGGGTAAAGTTATGACCGCGTTTTTCGGTATAAGTTTGATCACCTTCAAAGTCGTGTATTGAGGTCGCGATGCTATCACCTGCCACTTTATCTGGGCATACAGCATCAACCTCATGTCCCATCGCTAGAAGCGCTTGGAACGGAACCATGTTTTCATAATCTTCAACAAAATCACCGGTAATGATAAGTACTTTAGCCATGATATTCTCACTGTATTGTAATGAAATATGGGAACCCAAATTAGTTTATAGCGACTTCGCTTAAAATGAGCCTGAATATCCATTCAAACATAAAAAACAACTACTAGGTAATATGTGAATACTACAAACAATCACTTTTTAAAATAAAATAATAAATTCAGCTATTTTTTAATAACTTTAAATCTATCAATATCTTATCCATCTCCTGATACCGTCTCTCTACCCGTTTCGCCAATGCTTTATCGACCATATATTGATAGTGATTATATTCTGCTGGTAACGTTGGAATAGGTTGTTGGCAATGCTGAATCGCCCACGTTTTTGATTTCTCACGGCTGTCAGCATTTATCTGAAACGGGCGTTTTCCTGTTAGTATCTCAACCATCATTACGCCAAACGCGTAGATATCACTTTGCACCGTTGCACCCTGACCTTGCCAGCGCTCAGGTGCGAGATACGCTGGTGTGCCAGCAGGATTTGGTTGGCTATTAGCCACCGTAACACGTTGTGATAAAGCAAAATCAGTGAGTAATAATCTAGGGGTCAGACTATTACTCATAGTATCTACTGGCCACTCATCATCAGAACCTTCAACCAAGATATTACTGGGTTTAATATCATTATGTAGCCAACCAGCCTGATGCAAATTAGCTATCAAGTATGCAGCCTGAGTGATGAAATGATGCTTTTGTGATGCTCTCAATGACAGATGTTTTGAAGCGGTCAGTTGACTCGCCAAGCTACCATTAGAGTAATAAGGTGTGACTACTATAACTAGTCGTTGCAACTGCGATAGTATCTGAACATCCACGCAATGATGAGCCAATAGTGGCGGTGCGATAGCGTTATTTTTGATTTTCGATGAAGCATTTACAGCAGCTAAAATATCCGCTTCATGAGTTAAATCGGCAGCAATAGTATAAGCGCCATCACTCAACTGCCATTTAATCATCACGCTACCAAATTGTGGATGCTGGGCACGTGTTAGTCCTTGGAAGTAAGTCTTGTCGATATGTTGCGTTTTAACAACTTGCGCATGCTGACCTTGCGTTTGTTCTGTGCTTTGCTGAGCAATACGTTGATGTACTATCTCACTAAAATCTTGTGCGTCCAGTTCTTGGGTAATAATGGGCAATAGCTGCATTGCTTGAGCTTGCAAGGCTTGCGTAATAGACGGATTACTGGCACTATTTTCCATGATATTGTTTCTCATAATATAGTGAGATTACTGCCTTCCCATTCGTATCATTTCCAAAGATAATAATAGCGCGAATAATGGTTACAAGTACTACGCTTAGTAGGTACTAAGAGTGTAGTCACTGAAATTTCAGCAGCGTTAATTGTATTTTTGGGTATGGTATTAAAGACAACCTTAATTGCTAGAGCCACTATGTCACAACCAACTATCCCGACCACGCCATCTGATCAACCCACTTATGCCCTGCCCGCACCGCTGCTAGACTTACTCAGTCAATACTTACAAGAGCGAGTCACACCAACTATTGAAATCGACCCGAGCCAGCTTGCTTATCGCTGGGTTGGTGGACGCACTGGTCACCTGCAGCCTTTGTCAGTCAATCTGTTTTTGAGCTTAGATGACTTGCATGGTATCGATACGCAAAAATCGAAACTGGTACAGAATACCCGTCAGTTTATTAAAGGTTACCCTGCCAACCATGTATTGATGTCAGGCACACGCGGTGCCGGTAAGTCATCATTGATTCGCGCTTTGCTACAAGCCCATCATAGTGAAGGCTTGCGTATTATTGAGGTGGCCCGCGATGATCTGCAAGTATTGGATAAGATTCGTGCTGCTATTAATGCCCTACCAGCAGATTGTCATTGCCGCTATATCGTATACTGTGATGACCTCGCTTTTAATGGTCAAGATGAAAGCTATCGTGCGCTAAAGAGCGTGCTCGATGGCTCGCTAGACTCTGAGCAAGACAAATTACTGGTCTACGCCACCAGCAATCGTCGTCGCCTGCTACCGCAGATGATGAAAGACAATGTCGATATCTATAATGGGCAGACGGATGAAGTCAATCCCTATGAGGCTATTGATGAGACCGTGTCATTATCAGATCGATTCGGTTTGTCCCTCACCTTCCATCCTATGGATCAGCAGACTTATCTGCATATCGTTCAGCATTATCTGAATTTAGAGCAGCAAAAAATCTCAGCTGATATGGGTAGTGATGCTAAGGACATTTTAGCAAGTCAGTCTATGCCTGATAAGATCAGAAAGGATGCGCTACGTTGGGCCTCAGAACGTGGTGGTCGCTCAGGAAGAGTTGCTTACCAGTTCAGCCGCTTTTGGAGTGGTGAAACACAATTGGCTATCGAAGACAGTAAGCGCTAGGTCATATTTAACGCTAAATCATATCTAAGCTTAACGATCTCTAATCACTGCGTGCAGAGCCTATATACTGCACGCGACTCTCCTCTTGACCGCTCTCTTGATTGCTTGCCGACCCAATTGCACTATCGACCATATATTGGTCAAAATCTTCTGCCAGCCATAGATTGCCTTGATAGACACTTTGCGCATCTAAGCGAATATATGCCATATTTGGCGTTTCGCTATCTGGATTATCAAAGTTCTGATAGCGAGCGCTAAAGTGGGTCAAAATTATATTTTTGAGTCCAGCCGCTTGGGCAAATTCGCCGAGCAATTGGGCGCTACTATGCATCGGATCATAGTCTGGGTTTTTGGCTCGAATCTTATTGAGCACCTCGTGCGTATAAGTAGCTTCATGCACCAATAAATCCGCATTGATAACGGCTTTGCTTAACAAATTTGGCGCATCATTGTCTCCTGCCACCACCACTCGCGTCCGCTGTATCTCATTGTCAACATAATCTACTGAGCGCAATTGTCTATTACCCTCAGTCGTGACATCTTCGCCTTGCTGTAACTTGCCCCATAGTGCACTTGCTGGAATACCATCTGCCACAAGCTTATCTGTATTAAGGATGCGGCGGCTAATAGTCTGAGTAATACCAAAGGCATGAGAAGCAACTCGATGTGATAGCGGCGTGATATCAATATCAAGCTGATGTTGGTCACTTAAGCTAATACTGACCTTGTTCGTATCATCTTGCTCAGCTAACACCTCTTCAATCGCTATAAAATCGAAAGCAAAAGGTAGATACAGCTCTGTAGTGGCGGTAATAGCTTCAAGCAAAGTAGCAATTGCTTTTGGTGCAATCAAAGTCAATGATTCACGACGTCCTGACATGGCAGCACTAGCTAGCAGCCCTGGTAGACCATAGCAATGGTCACCATGAACATGAGTGATACAGATAGCAGCCAATTGATGTAAGGAGAGCTTGGTATGTAGCAACTGCTGCTGCGTGCCTTCACCGCAATCAATCAGCACCCATGGACGCGATTTCTTACTCTGATTATTCTGTTGACGACTTCCTTGCTGTACGCCAGAGGTATGCGGATTCAAACACTCTATTGCTAATGCGGTCACATTACGCTGTTTGGTCGGTACACCTGCAGAGGTGCCCAAAAAGGTTAGCTTTAGCATAGTGATGCCTTTTATTTATCAGGAATACTGGCTCAGACTTACGAGAACGTCTCTTCATTCTAAAACGATAACAGAAATGAGATAAACGGAGAATATGTCCTAGCTACGACAGTTGGCATATCATGGTTTTTTGACCTTCAACCATTTGTCCACCATTGGCGGTGCAATCGTTTACCATATTCGATTCGTAAGATTTCCAGCCACCATAAAAGCTCGCTGCACATAGAATTACCACTAGAATTTTCTGTGACCACGATTTGATAGAGACTTGCTGGCTATTAATCTGTTGTCTATTATTTTCTTGCATACTGGTATCTTGCTTATTAAGTGATGTTTGAGTTGCTGACTGATTGTCATCTTTATTTAGGCTATCTTGCTTTAGATTACCTTTATTCGAGGTATTTAGATCTGTCATAGTATTATCCTAAAAAAGGCTTTGTTTATTCATAAACAAAGCCTTTGGTCTATATGGCTACTTAAGCGTTGAGAGAGGATTATACCAGTATCCTCTAAAAATTCAGACGGCCGCCCTTTTTTTCTGCTCGCTTAAAGGCATCTCGTTCTTCGCAGCGTTTGAGCCAATTCAAGAGATTAGTATATTTACTCTGATCTAAACCTGCACCAGCATTGGCACCCAAGACTGCAAGATGCATTTGAATATCAGCGGCGCTAAATTCACTACCTGCAAACCAGTGATTTTCATGTAGATGACGCTCCATCATATCTAACATCTTCTCCAAACCGCTACTGATCATGTTCTTTTCAATCTGACCTTGGATTTTTTTGCTGATAGGTTTGATTAGCATCGGCGATTGAGACACTACTTTGGTGAATACCAAACGCATGACCAACAGTGGCATCAATGAAGCCTCTGCAAAGTGTAGCCAAAACGTGTAGGCTTCCCACGCTGCTTCGTTATTATCGTCAGGTTTGAACTGCTTTTCTTTATCATAGTGCTTAATCAAATACTCAATGATAAACCCTGACTCAATCAGCACACGATCGTCTGCTTCTAGTATCGGTGCATTACCAATCGGATGCACTTGCTTTAAGCTATCAGGGGCACGGTATGCCTTATTGCGCTCATAGCAAGTCAGTTTATAATCAACGCCGAGCTCTTCCAACAGCCAGATAATACGAAACGAGCGCGAGTTTGCTAAATGATGAAGATGTAACATAAACCGTCCTAGTTATATATTGTAGTAAATCAGCCATAATATCTCAGATATAGCGCCATATGTTCACTCAATCGCGGCCCTACTGCTCTCGATAATAGCGTAATTTCTACTTCTTTAATACTATGAGTTGGCAGACATGATGGAAAACAATGCCTACCGTATCGATACTGTCTAAGACGGTGTACTCTTTGACATCAATCTAAATGTAATGCTTCAATCTTGCGCGTCATTTTATCTATCTTTTGCTGATATTTTTTGATCTGACGAAATCGATGCGCGATTAGCACGCCTTTGATACGGCGATTTTTCAGACGACGACGTGGTGGAAAACTGCCTACTTGTGGTTCATTGTAGCCATGTAAGCGGTCTTCACGTTTACGCGCCATATAGCCCAACGCGCTATCAGCAATCATAATCAGCAATGCGATGAAAATCATGCTGTACATCAGCATGGAGCCACCATCATGTAAGTTACGATCTAAAATTGCGATTGAGAATATGAACAAGAATATTGGCTCAAGGTAGCACAGAGTGCCAAACAGTGAAACAGGCAACTTCTGACTGGCCACCATCGTTAGTGACATCGCAGCGGTGCTAATAATGCCTAATAATGGCAGCAGATACCAAAGCTTGTGGTTGGTGATTGCTACTTCAAAACCACCATTCATATACAGTGCGACCAATACCACTGGCAACAACAATACAAGGTCTGAAATCAGACCAGTAATAGGCGGTACTGCAAGCTTACGGCGTAGTAGATAATAAGGAGGATAACCCAAGCAAACAAACAAAGTCGCCCAAGAAATAGCACCATACTCAAAAATATCGTAAGCGATACCCAGACCTGCACATACAATGGCAGCCCACTGAAGTAAGCTCATGTCTTCGTTGTAAAAGAACCTGCCGACAACGATCATAATCATCGGATATAGGAAGTAACCCAACGTTACCTCAAGTCCCAAACCATTAACTGGCGCCCACATGAATATCCAGATTTGCGCACCCAAAATCGGTGTGGGTAATATAAATAAAAACCACTCTTTTGCATTTTTTAGTGTTTTTAAATAATCAAAAATGTGCTGCCACTGCTTTAATACGCTTACCAGCAGTACTAGACTAAAAAACATTGTCAGCACGCGCCACGAAGCGACTTGCGTACCTGATAATGGTTGCAGCAGTAGACCAAATAAGAACAGCAATGAGTATAAAAAATTTGCAGCGACGGCAGTGATTGTACCCTGCGAGGTTTGGTTAGTAGTCAGCATCACAACAGCCTTTAAAGATTGGGGCACATCCATGGCAATTTTTAAAAAAAACAAAAGCCTCAGACGAGAACGTCTGAGGCTTTTGCATATAAGGTCGTCGCGCAATCTAAGTTGAACGCTTTTGATGTACTAGGCTTACATCATGGTCGGCATTATGTCAAAGTCAGAATGAATAAGCAATGCCACTGTTCATCTAGTGTCTAAACTTTTAAATTGAGTAAATTTAATGCAGGTAAATACTTATTTTGCATCAAGTTGTTGGATTTTTTGTTGTATCTTATCCATCTTCTTTTGGTAACGACGAATCTTGCGAAAACGATGGGCTTTTAGCACGCCATCGATACGCTGATTGATAAAATGACGACGCGGTGGAAAGCCGCCAATCTGAAGCTCTCTATAGCCATGCAAGCGATCATTACGCTGACGAACGAGATAGCCTTTTATGCTATCAGCCATCATAACCAGTAGCGCAAGCGTAATCATGCCGTACATAAAGAGCGAACCACCTTCTTCAAGGCTTTGACTCAAAATAGTAATAGACAATACGAATAACAGCATCGGCTCTATATAACTTAGCGCCCCAAACAGTGATACTGGCAGCTTACTACTAGCAATCATCGTCAGCGACATCGCAAGCGCACTAAAAGCACCAAGCAGCGGCAATAGATACCAGAACTTCATGTCTTGCGCTGCAACATCAAAACCGCCAGTCATATAAAGCACGATGAGCACTACTGGTGTCAACAGCGTCAAATCAAATAACAAACCCGTAATAGGTGGTACAGAAAGGGTGCGCCGTAGCAGATAATACGGTGGATAACCCAAGCATACAAACAGTGTCACCCAAGATACTGAACCATACTGAACAATATCGTAGCCGATACCGAGTGCTGCAAATATCGCGGCAGCCCATTGCAAGATACTCATATATTCATGGTAAAAGAATCGACCAAGCACAATCATCACTAGCGGCAATAAAAAATAGCCCAATGTGACATCGAGACCAAACCCATTGACCGGTGCCCACATAAACAACCAAATCTGTCCACCTAGGATTGGCGCAGGCAGTATAAATATAAGCCATTCCTTGACTGTCTTTAGCGTCTTTATATAATCAAAAACACGTTGCCACTGCTTAGTCAAACTGACCAATATAACCAAACTGAGCAACATCATGAGCACACGCCATGATGCTACCTGCGTCCCTGTTAAGGGCAGCATAAACAGTCCAAACAAAAACATCATCGAGAATAAAAAGCTCGATGATACCGAAGCAACCGTTCCCTGAAAAGTTTGATTGGTCGTAAGCATAACAACAGCCTTAAAAAATAGAACCTTATTTACAGTATTGAAAAAATGAGAATTAAAAAACAAAAGCCTCCGACGATAACGTCAGAGGCTTTTTTCTAGAAAAATGCTAAGAGACTAGACTCAAAAGCTAATTACCAAGACTATTACTCGTCATCGTCTTATGCATAGTTAGTCTATTATAGATTGTCACTTGGTTTATGGTCGTTTGCAATATCAATCACATCATCGACGTCGGTAGCTGCGGTATTGTCAGTTGTCGCATCAATATCTATCTGCTCCTGACCTTCTACCTCAAACGTACCATCTTCTCTCATGGCATCGATAAGCTCGTCATCGCTCTCTTCGTGCTCAACACGCGCCATGGCAACCAGTTTTTCATCTTTTGACAGACGAATCAATGTTACGCCTTGCGTATTACGACCAGAGCTAGCAACATGCTCAACTGGTGTACGAACCAACGTACCTTTGTCAGAGATTAGGATAATATCATCGGTAGAGTCAACCTTGGTCGCTCGTACTAGTGCGCCATTACGCTCGCTGGTCTTGATAGCGATCACACCGCCACCGCCACGATTTTGTGTATTGAACTCATCGATAAAGGTACGTTTACCAAAGCCATTTTCACAAGCAATCAGAATTTCACGTACATCATCTTCGATAACGACTAATGATTTGATAAACTCATCAGTAGCCAGACGCATACCGCGGACGCCTTTTGCCGTACGGCCCATCGCACGCGCATCATTCTCATCAAAACGAATCGCTTTACCATTTGAAGCAAACAACATCACTTCTTGGCTACCGTTAGTGATACGAGCGCTGACCAATTTATCACCGTCTTCTAGTCCAACCGCAATCAAACCGTTCGAGCGAATATTGGCAAACTGCTTAAGCTCAACACGCTTCACGGTACCATTGGCCGTTGCAAAGAAAACGAAAGGCGCTTCTGCTTGGTTGCTGTCTTCTACTGAGTCATCATCACTATCTATTAAGATATCTGCCTCTGACATCTCACCTGTGACCGATGTGTCCCCTACGATTTTCGGAATCGGTAATATCGTCGTAACGGTTTCATCACCATTTAAGCCAATCAGGTTAACGAGTGGACGACCACGAGCACCGCGACTGGCAATCGGCACTTCAAAACCACGTAAGCTAAAGACACGCCCACTATCCGTAAAACACAATACGGTAGAGTGAGTAGATGTCACAACTAAATGATCAATGACATCATCTTCTTTCATCGCCGTGGCAGACTTGCCTTTACCGCCACGTTTTTGCGCGACATAATCGTCAATTGGCTGAGTCTTAGCATAACCAGTACGTGACACTGTCATCACGACCGTTTGCTCTGGAATAAGGTCTTCACGGCTAAAGTCAGTACGTGAGTCAATAATGTCCGTACGGCGCTCATCACCAAAGTTATCGCGAATCTCGATCATCTCATTAGAGATAATAGCCATAAGCTTATCAAAATCGCCAAGGATAGACTCTAAGTGTGCAATTTCACGTAATAGGTCTTGGTATTCTTCGGTCAATTTATCTTGCTCAAGACCCGTCAAACGATGCAATTGCATATCTAAAATCGCATTGACCTGCTCAAGTGACAAGCGATAGCGCTCTTCGCCTTCGATCAGACCAAACGGCGCTTTAGGATCTTCACCATCGATAAACTCAGGACGCACTGACTGACTACCAGCAGCTGTAAGCATCGCGACAACGCTACCTGAACCCCATGTATTATTTAATAGACTTTCACGAGCCAATCCACGGTTTGCTGACGCTTTAATCGTCGCAATAATCTCATCGATATTGGCTAGAGCGACCGTTAGACCTTCTAGCAAATGACCACGAACGCGGGCTTTGTTCAATTCATAAATCGTACGACGTGTCACCACTTCTTGACGATGACGAACAAACGCAGCGATAAGCTGACGCAAGGTCAATAGTTTTGGCTGACCATTATCGAGCGCCACCATATTGATACTAAAGCTAGACTCTAGCGGCGTTTGTAGAAATAGGTTATTAACAATAACTTCAGCAGTCTCGCCGCGACGCAAATCAATAGCTATACGCATACCATCTTTATCAGACTCATCACGAATTTCGCTAATACCTTCGATTTTTTTATCACGGACCAGCTCTGCGATACGCTCAATCAACTTGGCTTTATTGGCCTGATAAGGTACTTCGGTGAATACGATGCGCTCACGATCGCGGTTGACGCCAGAATTGCTCATCGGCTCGATATGATAACGACCACGAATATGCAAGCGGCCTTTACCCGTACGATAAGCATCTAAAATGCCCGCGCGACCATAGATAATACCGCCCGTAGGAAAATCAGGACCTGAGATATGCGACATCAGCTCTTCGGCTGAAACTTGTGGGTTTTCAGCATAGGCCAAACAAGCATTGATCACTTCAGTCAGGTTATGCGGGGCCATATTGGTCGCCATACCAACGGCAATACCCGTCGCGCCATTGACCAATAGATTAGGAATACGCGCTGGCATCACGCTTGGCATGCGCTCAGAGCCGTCGTAGTTGTCTTCCCAATCGACCGTATCTTTGTCCAAATCAGCGAGCATCTGGTGGGTCAGTTTGGTCATACGTACTTCGGTATAACGCATCGCTGCCGGAGGATCATCATCGATCGAGCCAAAGTTACCTTGACCATCAACCATTGGATAGCGCAAGCTGAAATCCTGCGCCATACGGACGATGGCATCATAGACGGCACTATCGCCATGTGGATGGTACTTACCGATAACATCACCGACCACACGTGCTGATTTTTTGTACGGTTTGTTATAATCGTTTGATAGCACGTGCATGGCATACATCACGCGGCGGTGTACAGGTTTGAACCCATCACGCACATCAGGAAGCGCACGCGAGACGATCACGCTCATCGCATAATCCAAATACGACTGCTTTAGTTCATCTACGATGCCAATAGGACTGACCGATTCGCTCATATACACTCCTTCACTCACATTTTTTTCTAACGTTGACACATCGCTTATAGCACCCATAGATCATATAAAAATACTGCCACATAAATGGGCAGTCATGACCAAAATACATACCATAAAAAAACACTGCTACACGTGCAAAACAATAGGAAAATAGCGATAGTTTTAATGTTTAATAAAAGAAGCTATTTTAGCACAAATTTGCTGATTTAGGGGGTTCTGAGTACCATTAAAATCAAGCTAGACGGTTCATTCACAGTGATATTTTGAATTATTGACACACTCTAAAATAATTCTAATGACAGGTTTTTTTTGATTGGCTGATTTTGCCATTTTTACAAACAAACTTACCATCTGCTGAGCAATGAGACACCCCGCCCATTTTACCTGAACAAGGCGTATTTCGAGCTTGTGCTTGGCTCATAGATGTAAAAGTAAATACTAGGGCAAGTAGCGCTGTGCTGATTGATTTCATTGTTTATTCTCCGTATCTGATGGATATTAAATAGAAAAATACTATACTCATTCAGTACAGCTCGACAAGATTTATTTTGACTAACTGAGTGAATACTTATATTTCTACCTACAATTCAACATGACATTTAATTTAACGCTAAAATCTTGAGCATAGGGATCATACGTGGTTTGCATATAAGCTCTATTGACCAAACAACTAGGATGCTTAGAATATTTAGCCAATACAACAACACCTACAACTGTCTCTGACGTGAACTGATTGTTTTTATGGTCATATTGTTTTCATAACCATAATGCTTTGCCATAAGCTAATAGCTTTCAAAATCATATTATTCTCATGAGCACATTATGATTTAAACCACTTTGATGCGGTTATTTTTTAGTGATACTGGACAAAAAAATTCTAAACGCTACACTACCTCATCTTTTATAGCACTTAAATAACGACCTAACAGGCTACTTTTATTATGGATATCATTCTTGCAATTGTTTGGATTTTAGCAATGGTGCTATACAGCTTTTCGAGCGATTATGTTGCTAGCTTTCCTAACCATAACAATCGCGCTGTACCCTATGTTCGTTGGGGAGCACTTTTAGTCGCTATGGCTTTATCAGCATACTTGTCAAAAGCCTATCAAGAAAACCTACAAGGCAATGGTATGTGGGTGTTTGTTATCGTGGTATTTGTCGTTATTGTGTTAGCGAAAGTCGTTTTTAAATGGGTAATTAACAGACGTTTGAAACGCTAGTTAATACTGAATAGTTTTATTAATTTGACCCTCTTAATTATTGATCTAAATACCTATGACAATTAAACATCAAGATAGCCAGCCTGACTCAAACCTTTCTATACCAACAGAAGACAAACGAGCAGATCGTAGCTTCGATGCCATTGCCGATCATTTCGAAAAGAAAGTGTATGGTGGTTTAAAAGGCGAGATTCGATTGGCTGTACTACGCCGTGATATTTTCGAATATAGTTCACAGATGAGTGAAGCGCTTGGGCGACCTTTACGTATCCTGGATGTGGGTGCAGGGCTTGCGCAAATTGCGATAGAACTTGCTGCTCAAGGTCATAGCGTAGTCATCAATGATATATCAGCAAATATGCTTGAGAAGGCGAAAGCGAGCGCAGAAAAAATTGATAAAAAGCTAGACATCACATGGTATGTTTGCCCTTATCAAGCGCTTGAAGAAAAACTGGCTCAGACAGAGACAGAAAAATTTGATTTGATCATGTCGCATGCGCTACTTGAATGGTTGGCAGAACCAGCGGCGGTCATGGACTTTTTTGATGAGCATTTAACAGATGATGGCGCGCTATCTGTCTGCTTCTATAACCCAGCGAGTTTTGATTATCGCAATCTTATCATGGGGAATTTTAACTTACTCGATAGCTTACTTGATGGTAACGATTACAAAGCGGACAATAAGAAAAGCCTCACCCCCAACTATCCCGTGGCCAAAGTAGAAGTCGAGTCGTGGCTCAAAGCGCATGATTATCAGACGGTACGTAGCAGTGGTCTACGAGTGTTTCATGATTATGCACCACTCAAGCGTGGCGGGCATAACGACCCAGATGCAGTGATCAGAATGGAGTTACGCTACTCACAATTAGAGCCGTACAAATGGCTTGGCCGTTATTTACACATTTTGGCTAAACGGTAAATTTAGAAGATTACCCAAGAATGGATGAAGACTACTAAACCTCTTCATCCATTCTCGATGATCTATCGTATTCTGACCAAGTAGTGGCATTGATGTCTTTTTCATCAAAGACTACGACATGCTCTAGCAAAGGCAGAATGCCAATATGCGAGCCGATTGCATGGTTATGATGGCTCGCAACCAAGGATAAGACAGTCTGTCCGTCGTCTAACTGCAGACGGTACAAGTAGTTGGCACCGCGAAACACACGTCCGATAACCAAAGCTGTCTGCGTACTGTCATCATCATGAATAATATCATCAGGGCGCACGAGTACTTTGATTGGCGTACCATTTGGATAATCATATTCGCAGTACTGTGGCTGGCCTGATTCATCATAGACTTCCATGCGACGATAGATATTACCTAGCGCCGTCTCAACATGACCTTCTTTGATAATGCCGTCTATCATCGCGCCTTCGCCTACGAATTCAGCGACAAAAGGACTGACAGGCTCATGATACAGCTCGCTTGGTCGCGCCCACTGCACCAATCGTCCTTTATCCATTACCCCTACTTTATCCGCTAGCGCGAACGCTTCATTTTGATCATGAGTGACCAAAATTGCTGTGGTGTTGGTACGTTTAAGAATATCACGGACATTCATTGCTAGTGATTCACGCAGCACCACATCTAGATTAGAGAATGGTTCATCAAGTAATAGTAGTTTTGGTTTGGGGGCTAGCGCTCTTGCTAGAGCCACACGCTGCTGCTGACCACCAGAAAGCTCATTTGGACGTTTGTCTGCATGTTCAGTCAATTCAACTAAACTTAGCATCTCAGCCACACGGGCTTTTTTGTCAGCAGCTGACCACTTATTGAGACCAAAGGCGATGTTTTTTGCCACGCTTAAATGCCCAAACAGAGCATAGTCTTGAAACACCATGCCCATGCCACGCTTGGCTGGCGCAACTGCAAATGATTGACGAGCAGTTTTCTCTGTTAGGCGTTGGTTGTTTAGATAAATAGTGCCGCCACGACTTTGCTCCAGTCCCGCGATTGCTCGTAGCGCTGTGGTCTTCCCGCAGCCACTATAACCCAAGAAGCAACCAATCTCTCCTTGCTCCAACATCAACGATAGACCATTGACGACAATAGTATCGTCATAGCCTACGATGAGATTTTGCACACTAAAGTAAGGATCTGTCGCGATATGTTTCTCAGTATTTTGTTGTGAGGTACTGCTCTGCTCTACAGTTTTATTCGGCTGAACTGGATTGATTCTATTTTGTGACAGTGCTGATTTTGCTACAGGCATGTGATTAGCCCGAGCCTTTTCTGACTTAGAATTTGTAGAGTCGTTCATTGAATCAGTGTACATAAACGGTACCAGTTCGCTATTAGTAAGTAAAACCATCGATAAAACAGAGCAAATTATAATATAGCTGACACTACGAGTGTGCTGTTAAACTTATGTCAAATTATTGCTATTAGCTTTGTTGTTACTAACTGTGTTTGTCGCTTTGACGCAATAATATCCAAACAGGGAGCAAACCAACCAGCACGATTAGCAAACTCGGCAAAGCGGCTCGTCCCCACATGCCTTCGCTCGTCATTTCAAACACTCGTACTGCAAGCGTATCCCAGCCTTGACGCCGTGTCATCAGCGTAATGGGCATCTCTTTCATCACTTCGACAAAACCCATCAATAATGCAGTCAATACGCCAGGGCTAAGCACAGGCAGCATCACATGACGCCAGCGCTGATAAGGACTGTCGCTCAGTAATTTTGCGGCAGCCTCCTGATTGACTGTCAATCGCTGCAACTGTCTGTCAACTGGCTGAAAACTCACTGTCATAAAACGCGTCGATAGCGCCAGTAGCATAACAATGACGCTGCCAGAAAGCACTTGCTGTGAGGTGATACCAAAGGCAATCATTTGATTATCAAGCCACGCAATAGGTATAAATATCCCTACCGCCAATACAGTCCCCGGTACGACATAGCCTAAATTGGCTAAAGTGGTCATTAGCTTAGTCGATTTATCAGGATACTGCCGTTTGATCCACGCAATAATAATGGCCAAAAAAGCAATAAATAGCGTGGTCATACTAGCAATCATGAGGCTATTGGTGACAAAATCAATGTAACGTGCATCAAAATCTTGGCGAAAATTCAGTGCTGTCCAATAGATAAGCTGTAAGAAAGGAATTAAGAAGGCGACCAGAAAGATCAGCGTACACAGCAGTGTCATGGCGAATTTGGCAGGTTTGCTAGCGTCAAAGCGCTGGCTGCTACCTTGGGTCAGTGAGCTACCACGCTTCGCTTGCCAATACTGCTCAAACAATACCACAATAAAGATCACACCAATGAGCAAGGCTGCTAGCTGAGCCGCTGTGGTCAAACTAAAAAAACCAAACCATGCTTTATAAATGGCGGTAGTAAAAGTATCGACATTGAATACCGATACTGCACCAAAATCCGCTAAGGTTTCCATACTGGCTAGCAGCAAGCCACCAATGATCCACGGTAATGCTTGTGGTAGCGCCAGACGAAAAAATACACGGCTACGACTCAAACCTAGCATTTGCCCCGCTTCTATCGCTCGCCTGCCTTGCGACAAAAATGCCTGACGCGCGAGCAAATATACATAAGGATAAAACGCTAGCGATAATACCAAGCCTGCGCCCCATACATTCCTTATCGACGGTAGAGCAGTACTAATACCAGAATCGCGCAGAGCTGTCTGTAGCGGCCCACTAAAGTCAACAATGCCGATAGTGACAAATGCCAACACATAAGCAGGGATGGCAAGTGGCAACATCAATGCCCACGAAAAGAAACGCTGACCAGGGAAACGATACATACTAGTCACCCAAGCCAGAGCAGTACCAATAGTGCCTGAAACAACAGTCACCATTAGCAATAAAATCGCCGTGTTTTTGAGCACTTGCGGCAGTACATAGTCTGCCATGTGTGTCCAAATCTCTGCCACTGGCTGTGTCCACGACAGCAGCACGATTAAAATCGGTACTAGCATAAACAACGAAATCAGCCCTAAGACTGATTTCGAGATAATACGTTTACGAAGGGCATGGTCTTGGCTGACAGTCTGCTGGTCGTTAACACCGTTATTGACAGTATCGTTTTGACTAACAGACGCATCTGGCGTTGTGATCATATTATCATTACCGTGTCATACGTATAGAGACCTTGTAAGCTTATACCAACCTCAAAATCGTCATTACTTGAATAACTGATCTGTAACGACTAACCTTTGAACTTATTCTTTAAAAGCTGTTGTTTAAAAGCCGTGCTTTGAGAACTATTGTCTAAAAGTTATGGTTTTGAGATTGGTATCAGTATTACTGGCGACCCCTTATTTATAACCCGCTTTATCCATCATTTGGATAGCTTGAGTTTGTAGTTCACCGAATTTCTGTACATTGATATCATCTTTTTTGAACTCGCCCCATGATCTGAGCATGTCTGACTCATCGATACCTACTTTTACTGGGAATTCTTTGTCAGAGCTGGCATAAAGACCTTGTGCCTCATCAGATGACAACCACTCTATCAGTTTAAGCGTACCATCTGGATTGTCTGAACCTGCAACCACGCCAGCGCCTGAGATGTTTACGTGCGTACCAGTCGTATCTTGGTTTGCCCAGAATATTTTAACAGGGAAGTTTGGTTTCTCGTCCAATAGACGACCATAGTAGTAGCTATTGGCAATACCCACTTCACACTGACCAGCAGCGATAGCTTCTAACATCGCAACGTCGTCACTGAACACATCAGTCGCTAGGTTATCAACCCACCCTTTAATAACTGCTTCGGTCTTCTCTTCGCCCAAATGCTCCATCATGCTAGCGACAAGCGATTGGTTATAGACCTTTTTAGAAGTACGTAAGCATAATTTGCCTTTCCATTTTGGATCGGCTAAATCTGCATAAGTAGATAGCTGGTCAGCAGTGACTTTGCTTGGGTCATAAAAGATAGTACGTGCACGTAGTGACAGACCTGTCCACTGACCTTTTGGATCACGGTATTTTGCAGGGACGTTAGCTTCTAATACAGTAGATGATACTGGTTGTAATAGGCCTTGCTCTGCAGCCTGCCATAAGTTACCAGCATCAACGGTCAATAGCATATCAGCTGGGGTATTCTGACCTTCAGCTTTTAGACGCGCCATCAAAGGCCCAGTTTGGTCTGTAACCAGTTCAACTTTTACGCCTGTTTGCTCAGTATAGCGATCTAACAATGGCTTAATCAGCTGCTCATTACGTGATGAGTAGATAGTAATTGTCTGACCATCAGCAGTCATAGCTTCGTCAGTTGCTGCTTGCTGCTCAGCACCTGTTTCTGTTGACTCTACTTCTACGCTCTCTTCTGTGGTTGAAGAATTACTACAACCCGCCAAACCCAACATCATGCCAAATACGGCTGCAGGTAAGATAAGCTTCGTAGAGGTTAGATTAGCGCTGATAGCGTTTAATGACATGGTTTTCCCCATAGTAATGCTATAAAAAAAGTAAGACGGATGGTGAGACAAAATAACAGTGATTATAACGCTGACTTGCTAAGCGCTAGCAGTAATCAGGCCATAATATATCAAAGCAACATACTAATGGAAGTGAGATTAATTATCAATACATTTGTTTAACTGGCAAATATACCTGTGATGAGTCTTTAGCATTGATTTTTAAGAGCTATTTTTAGCGGCCCAGTTCTTTCAATAGTTTGGTCTGGCGACGCATTTTAGTGTCAATCTAAAGGAGCCATTGCCCTAAAATTGCATTGACCGCAGCTTCTGTACGTAAGATACGAGAGCCTATATGTACAGGCGTGCAACCTTGTGCCGACAGCATCTCTATCTCATAGTCAATCCAACCACCTTCAGCACCTATGCAGACTATACTCGGTAGCTCTCGTGATGGTTGTAGTTGTAAAAACTCAGAAAATGACTGCTGACTATAAGGATGCGCGACAATCGCTCGATTGTTCATTAGGCTTGCAAGTGTGTCTTCAACAAATGGCTTAAAACGTTTTTGTAGCGTAATACTAGGAACAATCGTATCGATGCTTTGTTGCAGACCTTCTAATACAAACTCGTCTATCCGCTCAAGCATTGGGCTTTGCCAATAGCTTTTTTGAGTACGATAGCTATTGATAAGAATGATATCGCGTACACCAAGCGCCGTCATATCCATGATTAAACGCCGTAGCACTTTAGGACGCGGTAACGCCAAAATGACAGTCAAATCTAATTTGGCTGGCGGCACAGTATTGAGCTGAACGTTACTTAACTGAATGCTGTCAGCGGTAATATCTTCGATAACAGCAGTACCAAGATTGCCGCCGATTTGGCCAATTTTAAGCGTATCACCGACTTTCGCGCCCAGCACTTTAGTCACATGGCTGACTTGAGACAAGGAATCGATTTTTGCTGTATCTGATGAGAAGTTTTCAGCGGGCAATAATATACAGTTCATAAGCTATCTTGGTTGGAAGACATCTCGATAGCGTCTTCAATCATCGTAAATTGACGGGTCAGTACCGCTTGCTGCTGTATCGTCATTTGCTCGCCAGCTAGCCCTGCCTGCGCGGCTAATGGCAAATTACTTAGCCAAGTCTCTAGCTGCATATAAATGCTAACAGCGTCTTCACGGTTATAAGCTGTTTTCTTACGAGAGGATTTTTTATTCGCCTTTAACTGCTCATCACTGACTATCTGTGCATCCGAACTACTTGAGCTATTTGACTCGATTGGACGATAGAAGTCATTACTTGGCTGATATACAGCGCCTACGCTAGCCAATTTGTCTATTACGCTTTGGCAAGACTGAGTGTAACCCCCCATCAGTACAGGCGTTGCCACACTTGCAGGCTCCACTGGATTATGCCCACCAATATCTACCAGCGAGCCGCCCACAAATGCTACATTTGCCAATGTATACCAAGTCATCATCTCACCCATGCTGTCTGCTAGATAGACTTGAGTGTCTGCATCAATCGCTTCCCCATCACTGCGCCGAGCCATGTTTAACCCAGTTTTTTGAATGAGATCTGCTACTGCATCAAAACGCTCAGGATGCCTAGGGACGATAACAAGCAGCGTATCTGCTAATGTGGCTTGAGACAGTAGTTGCTGCTGCAATGACAACGCTGCTGCCTCTTCGCCATCGTGAGTACTCGCAGCTACCCACACAGGACGATCTGCTATACCAAACTCTGCTCGCAGATCAGCTTTCTTACTATGAATACTGTTATCTTCTACCGCTTTGTCATTAGTTGTGGACGCATTGATTACCCACTTTAATGAGCCTGCTACGCGAATTTGGGCGCTACTAGCCCCTAGTCGCCTAAAGCGTTTAGCAGAGTCACTGTCTTGCGCAATAATTAAAGAAAGATTTTTCATCATGCTGGCGCTGACTGCACCAATTTTTTGATAGCTCTGAAAAGAAGAAGCAGATAGTCGACCATTGACTAGAATACTTGGAATACGGTGCTGGGATAATTTGGTCAAGATGTTTGCCCATAGCTCTGTTTCTACAAACAGTGCAGCGATCGGCTGCACATGCGTTAAGAAAGTCTCGATAACAGCAGGGCTGTCGACTGGCACATAACTATGACTCATCTGACCCTGAGCTATCTTTTCTGCAAAACGACTGGCGCCACGAGCAAAACCTGTCTGAGTCGTATTGGTCAACCATATCTGATAGCCATTAGCCAATAACATATCTAGTAAAGGCGCGACCGTATTGGTCTCACCTAGTGAGACTGCGTGGCACCAAATCACCCCTTTATCGCTATCAGCATTGACCACTGGACGCGGTGGATACTGCCTGCCAAAACGCTGATCGATTTCCTGCTGATAGTTTTCGTTTTTATGAGATCGACGCCATACTTGCAGACGATATAGTGGCTTTAGCAGCCCAATAAGAGACTGATAATATAAAGGTGTCTCATGTACCGCACGACTAGGCGATGATACAGGGTCAATTGGATTTGCAGAGTGGTCAGACGGGGTATTAGATGATGGCATGGAACAGCCCAAATTAGTTATGAATCAAACAATAAAAGGGTAAAGGTAAAGCGCGCCAATTCTACCTGAATTTAAGCTGTAACAATAAGCTTTTAAAAAGTTACTGAGTAAATAGTTATTAGATAATGATTGTTAGATAATGATTATTATCAATAAAGCGACTGCGATGATTGCGCCGATTAACAGCTGATAACGCTTGGTGCTATGCTGCTCTTGCTTCTGTGTGGTCAGCAGCATATCTGCTTGCTGCCATTGCTTGACCAGATTGGCCGCTTCTGCATGACCATTATCCGCTGCTTGCTCTAACCAGTATTTACCGCTATCTATATCTTGAGACACCCCTACTCCTTGATAATACATTTTACTGAGTAGACGCTGAGCACGGCTGTCGTTTTTGCTGGCGGCTTGATTAACCCAATCTACGCCAGATTTTTTTTGATTGTCACTGTCCGCTGTCAAACCTTCACCTAACAATTCATACATGGCCAAACGTAACATAGCCGCTGTATTACCATCTTCAGCAGCCGCTTGTAGTAATAGCAACGCTTTGTTTTTTGCTGCGATATGATTATCTGAAAATATAACTTGGCGACGAGGTTTGTTCTGTTTGGCAATATGCTGCTCGAACTGATCTAATACTTTGCGTGCTTGCTTATATTGCACATCACCAGTTGGTTGTGGCACCGTTATCTCATCTAACTCTACGAGCAGTTGCGTAAACATCTCTGGCGTTGATGTGTTTTTTACAGGTGACGCAGGCTTAGCCGTTGGTTGCGCTACTTTAGTCAGCTCAGGCTTTATTGAATTCTCAGACTCAGGAGGCACTACGTTTGCTTGGTTATGCTCAGCTCCTATCGATACTTCCTCTGGCTTGTTAAGAGGAGCATTTAATTGGATAGTACCGATATGCGTATTTAAATCTGCGCTCGGAACGATGCTTTCAGTGACTTGATGAGTGGTTGCTTTATGCGTTGTTACTTTATCCGCTGTTAATTCAGGCACTGAATGAACGTCGTTACTTAAAATAGTTGGTAGTCTAAGGCTAATCGCTTGATACAGCCCACTCTCTACATGCCCACCTTGTACCGCGTCAAACTGCCGATCAATATGACCAAACAGACGCAGCCCTATTGGCTCTAGTGCAAAAAATAAGCGCTCTTTAACCACGCTATCATCATAACCGACTGCCATATGCTGATAAAAATCATCGGTGATCAACGTTAGCTCAGGGTAACGTTTACGCAGCTCAAACTGACCATACCAATGTGGCTTGCTTTGCCACTGCTGCGCCAATACACGACCTGCATAAAACGCCAAAAATACCATAAAATTACGATAGCGCTCATCGACCAGCAGCGTCGCCTCTTCCCACATACCACTCTTGATCATATCTCGGCGCACTTGGGACAATAGCGTATCGATACGCTGTAAACTCTCAAGCGACTCATCTAGCGTACAAGCGCGCAGCTCAGTTTCGTAGGCGATACCGCCTGCAATAGGAAGTCTAGCTAAGAAATCTTGCCAGTAGCCTTCTGCAATATAGTCCAGTGGCGTTAAAGGTGATGCAGACATAGAAAGGCGAGTCCTCTTTACAGATAGATAAACCAAAAAAGCATAGGCTATAAGATTGCTACTACTACTAAAATAATAGAACGATACTGGTAGATTACCTTACCCTAAAAATCCGAGTGCTACAATAAAGGACTGAACAAGCGCACGACATTATCAAACAAGCGTTTTGATCCGTGACGCTGTTGCCACTCATCACTATCCAAGATTCGGCAGTTTTCTAAATAGACTTCCTGACAGTCCGCTACTTGGGCAACCATTTCTGGCGTATAAATCGCCAAACTGACTTCCATATTTAAATAAAAGCTGCGCATATCAATATTGACGGTGCCAAATAAACAGTAGTCATCATCGATAACCACTGTTTTTGCGTGTAGCAAACCACCTCTAAACAATGCAATCGTTACCCCTGCATCCAACAACTCTTGATAATAAGCCTGAGAAGCGTGCTGTACCAGAAACGAGTCTACTTTTTCAGGAACAATAATCGTCACATCAACGCCGCGCTTAGCCGCTATCGTCAGCGCGCCCGATAGGGATTCATCAGGGACAAAGTAAGGCGTGGTAATGCGAATGCGCTTATTGGCACGATGAATCACAGAAACTAACGTATTGTAAATCACATGAGCCGTTAGCTGCGGTGCTGAAGGTATTAGCTGCGCCAAGACTTTGTCCACGACAGGCATCTTTGGTACGACAATCGAGGTGGCACCTATATCTGGCTGCTCATGATTATCAATCGTATCCGCCAATACCTTCACGCGGCTATTTAGATCATTGATGGTCGGATGCATCACATATAACTTACGAGTGTAATTATTAACCCGCTGATGCAGTTCAGCAAGATTGTCATTACTTTCAGCACCGATATCGGTAACAATTACCTTGGCCATCGCTGTATTGATACTAATTGAGTGCTGGCTAGTCGTTCGTAGCGCCACATCAATCCATTGACCAACGTTTTTATTTTGCTTAAAAAACCTTGGATCAACCAGATTGAAGCTGCCGATATAGCCAATATGTTCATCGATAACCACCATTTTACGATGATTGCGCAAATCAGAACGTTTAAATAGCGTCTTAAACAGTCCTACTGGCAATGACTGATGGACATAAACCCCTGCTTTTTCTAATTTGCGATGCACGCTACTATTAATAAAGCTAAAGCTGCCCACACTATCAGCCAATATATGACACTCTACGCCGCGCTGAGCCGCTACAGACAGTGCCTCTATGACTTCTAGCACCTGTCCTTTTGGATAGACAATATAAAACTCCATGAGGACAATACGCTGGGCGGCGTGGATATCTTCAATCAAACGCTGAAAAATCGAAGCAGGATCGTTCAACAGCTGCATTTGATGGTTGGGAAATACACCAAACCCTGTCCAGCGCGTTCCTATTTGGCTAACACCGCGGTAGTTGGTTGGTAATAAGTCTTGCCCTTTATCAAAAATCAGATGCTCACGCCTTGCCATATCATTCATCAAGATGCTGGCTTGATCTACGCGTTCACGATAGCGTCGTCCGATCATCGGCTCACCGAGCAGGATATAAGCAATAAAACCAAATACTGGCAACGTGTAAAGCACCGCAACCCAAGCGATAGACACGCCAATATTGCGCTGCACAGAAACCACTCGCAGCGTCATTACTATCATAAGTACAATATGTAGTACCAAACCTAGACCCGCTAAGTCTCCCCATGTCCAGCTGGTAAAAGTATCTTTAATAGTAAAAGTATTTATATTGGCCTCCATCAACCGTGTTCAACGAATAAAGCATCCATAGTACAGTAGCTTTTCACCTCTAAACAACAAATAATGATAATAAGTGTATTTTTAGAAATGCTATGCAATACATAGCCTTGAGTGCTATTTTTGATAGATTACAAGCGCGATTTATAATTATTTTCTAAAAATATTAAAATAATATTTGACACCCAACTGTAAATCTATATAATACACACCCACAGCAACGGAGCTTAGTGACAAACTTAAGAGCTCAGTTGATGTTGAATAAATTGCATAGCAATTGTTCGAAGGGTGATTAGCTCAGTTGGTAGAGCGTCTGCCTTACACGCAGAATGTCGGCGGTTCGAATCCGTCATCACCCACCACTTTTTAGCAAGTGGCTAAACAAGCTAAGAGACCTAAGCAGCGGTAGTTCAGTTGGTTAGAATACCGGCCTGTCACGCCGGGGGTCGCGGGTTCGAGTCCCGTCCGCTGCGCCATATTTAAAACGAATTTAAACTGTTAAGTTTAAGCAAGTTTCGCCTCAAGCATTAGATTGCTTGAGGTTTTTTTGTGTCTGTATATTCTGCTTGGACATTGTTTATATAGCTACTGCGCCAGCTAACACGTCTTAACTCTCATACAAATATTTCAGTGCTATGGACGCTGACTTATTCGGCTGACGCTAGCGATTAACGCTACCATCACTACACCCATAATAATCAGAATACCAGACATCATGTGCGCTGCTTCATAGTTAAGCGCTTCTACTTGCTCATATATCGCAATCGATACTACCTTGGTCTCACCTGAGATGCTGCCCCCTATCATCAGTACAACCCCAAACTCTCCGATGGTATGAGCAAAGCTTACCAAACTACCCAAAATAATACCCACCCGCGCTTGCGGTAAAGCCACTTTCATAAACCGTCGCATACGACTTGGTTCTAAGAGATGAGCAACTTCTGTGACACTTTGTGGAATACGCAAAAACTGTGCGTAAACTGGCTGTATATAGAACGGTAATGAGTAAATAATGGAACCAATGACCAGACCTTCAAAGGTAAAAATCAACGGGCTAATATTATGCTCGCTCAACCATTTACCGATACCCACACTAGGACTGAGCAGTAACAATAGATAAAAACCAATCACGGTAGGTGGTAGCACCAGAGGCATCGCAATGATGCCCATGAGCAGTACCTTAAGACGTCCTATTACTTTTATACGGCTCGGCTTAGCCAACCAGTAAGCGATAGGCGTTGCAAATAGCAATAGACATAAGGTAGTCACGCAAGCGAGCTTGATGCTCACCCAAAATGGACTGAGCATATCTGACATAAGAGACTGGTCGATCATATAATGTCACTGCTCGTTCTATGATGAGAGGGTTTAGTCTAACGTATTACTGGACGGCCAGATAGCCTGCTTGTAAGAAGTGCTGCTGCCCTGCTTTTGAGCGCAGGTAGTCGGTGAAGTCTGCTGCTGGAGCGGTGTTATTAACGATTATGCCATCTTGTAAAATAGCTGGATAAGACGCTGGCAGCAAAGTGATAAACTGCTCAGGCTTGGCTTTAATCGCAACAAGCTGAGACTGTGCCACAAACCCATAGTCCACACTACCTGTATGCGCATATTGAAATGCCTGACCGATATTCTCTGACTGTATTAAGCTTTTTTGAGCATTTAACTTATCGTACATATTTTGTGATTGCAGATAGGCTTTTGCAGAGGCACCATAAGGAGCAAGGTCAGGGTTCGCAATAGCTACCTTGCTGTCCTGAGTAAAGTCAACGCTGGTAAACACATCACCTAGCGATGTTGGCGTAAAATCGTTTAAAGGTTTGGTGACACTATAGAGTGCTAATTGACCTCTGGTATACGTAAAAGGCTTGGTTAGCTTATTATCTTCGTTAATAGCACTAGCTGAATTTTCATCAGCCAATTTAGCAGGAAAATCTTGATTGGCAGACAAGAATATATCATATGGTGCCCCTGCTTTGATTTGCGCATATAACTTACCAGAAGAGGCATAAGTAACTTCAATATCTGAGATACTTGAAACATTTTGGGCAGATGAGCTGTTATCAGCCTGATAGCTATCAATAATATGAGGTAGTACATCAGATAAGTTAGCAGCCGCGGCAATACGCAAAGTCCGGGCTGGTTCAGTGGTATCACCAGCAAGCATCGTATTGGCGTCTTTGTCTTGCGTACAAGCACTTAGTGACAATAGCAGACAAGCAGATACACAGACAGCAACTAATGACTTAACCATTATTGCTGAGCCATTTAGACGAGTCGTCTTCGTAGTATTCTTGCTTCCACACAGGAATGTCTGCTTTGATGGTATCTAATATCCAGCGACAAGCATCAAATGATGGATAACGGTGCGCTGACACTACCCCAACCCACACAGCCACGTCGCCAATTTCTAACGCACCGATACGATGTATCGCAATAGCATGCGTAATTTCAAAACGCTTTTTGGCTTCTTCTATAATGGCGCGGCCTTGATTGATGGCCAAATCCTCATAACCATAATAGGTAAGGCTATCAACGCTCGCGGCATTATTATGGTTGCGCACTCGCCCTTCAAAACAAACAAACGCGCCGCAGCTGTCATTATCTAACGTACTTTTTAGTCTATCTTCATCTATAGCAATATCTAATAGCGCAAAACCATCACGCTCAGCGATAAGGTAAGCCTCGTCAGCACTACGTTTGATACTCATTGAATGATCGTGGACGTTGTCGGTCATTTTTCTTCTCTATTTATTATTTTCTCTTTGTAACCACTGAATAGCTACTGACAAAATGGACACTAATAAACGCTTGTCTAACCACCAGCGACTGGCGTGATGAAAACCACGCTATCACCATCATTTATCTGGTCAGTCCATTTAGCAAAGTAGTCATTCACTGCGACTCGTAGCTCCGACTGCGGACGGCTAAAGCGATGCTTTTGACTAAGCTGTTCGTATAGTTCAGTCAATGACGTATCCTGTTGTACGCTTACTGTCTCTTGCTGACAATTGGCCTCGTCAGCCAAACTGGCAAAATACATGACATTAATATTCATCGTTGATTCGATATTAGTTGTCATATCGATAGCACTCATAACCCTCTCCCTCTTATGCACGCTTCCTTGCTTGGCACTTAGCACATTTTTATTAATTCATTGATTGATTGACGACGCACTCTGCAATTTTATCACTTTAAGCATGACTATAGTCTGACTTACCACCTGTCTTCTTAACCAGATGAATATCATCTATAACGATGTCATGCGATAGTGCTTTAGTCATATCGTAGATAGTTAAGCAGGCAACGCTAACCGCTGTTAACGCTTCCATCTCAACCCCTGTCTTATGCGTGACCTTGACTGCAGCACTGACCGTGATACTACTAAGCGCGTCGTTATACTCAAAGCTTAAGCCTATCTTATCTAGCGGTAGTGGATGACAAAGCGGTATAAGATCATGAGTGCGTTTGGCCGCCATGATACCAGCGATATGAGCTGTTTGCGTGATGCTGCCTTTTTTGGTCATACCATCAGCCGCTTTAATCTGCCCATAAATCTCACTGGGAAAGCGTACTTGTCCAGTGGCATTGGCTTCTCGCGTCGTTGCTGTCTTGCCACTGACATCGACCATGGTAATATCACCATCACTATCCAAGTGAGATAAAGTAGATTGCTGATTTATCTGAACGCTGTCACTCATTTATATAACCTTTCTTATGTGATATTTTTATTATTTTGGTAGAGCAGCACATGCCTGCTTAAAATCTTCAGGCGTATTGAAGTTAGTCAGATTTTGCCACTCTTTGATAAATGGTACAGCTTGCACTAATGGCTGAATAAACTGCATTACTCTACGCTGTCCGCTATCTATATAGTTTTTCAAATCAGGCTCAATGCTTAACTGATACAGCCCTAACAATGGATATAGGTGACTGTCATCTTTTAAGCAAATCACCTTCTTATCAGTAACAAGGCTTATTTCACATTGTAATTTCTGCCACAGGTCAGTTACTGGTATTAAGCTATCGCAGCTAATAACCATTAACCACGATGCTTGTACGTCTTTTGATACGCCTGAATCATTCAAGCTGATCAAATCGTTCAATGTTTGTAAGGCTGATTCGATAGCCACCAATGCGCCGCCAGTTTTAATCTGCTCATCATGCTTATTAGAGTCAACATCAGCACCATAATCAGCAATATGAATAACAGGCGCATTAGGTTTTTCTGAATGGACATCTAAACCAGCTTGAAAGTCGCGACCATTATCTGCAATCAATATAGGAACTTGTAACTTGTTCGCATGACGAACATGATAGTCTAGCAGCTGCTCACCTGACGGTAGCGTCAGCATCGCCTTAGCCATTCCCATACGTCTAGATGCACCGCCTGCCAAGATAACCACACCTGCCAAACCATCCAGATTATTTGAGCGATCTGTCATTGTGCCATTACCTATCAGTTTTGATTTAATATCAATCTTGGCTCAATTATTTACAACTCAATCATGGCTAGGATTTTGTGCCAAAAAATGCGGCACAAAATTGCACGGACGAGTACGGCTATCAAACTGATCTCTTAAGATATTTTCCCAACCAGTACGGCAAGCACCAGAAGAACCTGGTAGACAGAATATACCCGTACCATTGGCCATGCCAGCAACTGCTCGCGATTGTACGGTAGACATACCGATTTCATCTTTTGAGATTAAACGGAACATTTCACCAAAACCATCGATTGATTTATCAAACAGCACCCTCACAGCTTCTGGCATGCTATCTCTGATGAAGAACCCTGTGCCGCCAGTGGTGATAACCGCATGAACGTCTGGACTAGCAATCCAACCACTGATGACTGCGCGAATCTGGTAAATATCGTCGGTGATTAGTTGGCGATCTGCCAAATGATGCCCTGCTTCAGTCAAGCTATCTACTAAGTACTGACCTGATGTATCTTCTGCCAGCGTACGGCTATCAGAAACGGTCAATACAGCAATATTAAGCGGTGTAAATTGTGCAGCAGGCTTACTCATAAATAATCCTTTATAGATGTCATTTTATAATTGTATTAAAGATCCGTTGTATCAAAAAAAGTTATGTAGAAAAACGATTGCACTGGCAGACAATCTCTATCAGCGTCATAATTGTAGACTCAAAGGTTTTTATCCGCCGATTATCGATAGATTGTGCATGATGCCACTGTTAGAATCATGCAAATGATGATGCTCAGGCTTGATTGGCATAAAGCTATGTAAAGTGTTTACCAGTCCTTGGATATCGTCTTGCTGTAAGTATGGACGGATATCATAGTTGCCCTGATCAAACAGACACAAATGCACCTTGCCTTGGCTGCTTACGCGCAAGCGGTTACAGGTATCACAGAAGTGCGCCGCATATGGGGCAATCATACCGATACGACCGACATACTCAGGGTGGCTATACTCTACTGCTGGACCATCGGCACTACCGCGCTCGTGCGGCTGCCAGCCATTTTCTAACAAGTAATCAGTGATAATATCAGACTGAGCATGCTGAGCAAAAAACAAATCGCTATTGTCACTGGTCTGCATAAATTCAATAAAGCGATATGTCACTTGTCTGTCTTTGACATAGTCAATCGCCGTGACTAAGTTCTCAAAAGCAGTCTCCGCCATCAAGACACTATTTATTTTCAGTTTGATATCAGTCGTTTCTAACAACGTATCCATGTCAGCCAATATCTGCGGCAAGGTATCAAAGCCTGTCATTTTATGAAAAGTAGCGGCATCAAAACTGTCCATACTAATATTGAGCTGATCAAGTCCAGCCGCTTGCCAGCTGGCTATATGTTTACCCAATTTATAGCCGTTACTGGTCATCGCAACTGTCTCAATACCGTCAGTCTGCTTAATCTTTTCGATAATTTCGACAACATCACGACGAATAGAAGGCTCACCACCTGTAATTCTAACTTTTTTAGTACCTACTTGAGCAAAGCCACGCACCAAGGTGGCAATTTCAGAGATACTCAGCTCATCATCAGGTCGCTTACCTTGATAGCCGTTTGGCAGGCAATACTCACAGCGAAAATTACAAAAGTCAGTAATAGACAGACGCAAGTAGGTCAGACGCCGTGCAAACCCATCGGTTAGCGGCTGGTGATAGTCACTCATCTGCTCAGTGGGCATGACCAAGGAAGGCTCTATGTAGCCATCAGATAATGCCGGTGCCAAGCTCGGTGAATAGAGTTGCGGGCTGTCTATTTTGTGTTTGTCATCTATGTTGTCATCAATCATATGTTACTGCCATCAGTACTGCTTACTATAAGCACTACTTTATTATTCGTGTTTAGCATACCAGTGTAAGGTCATGGGATTGCTCTCTAACTTTGTGCGACCACCCTACAATAAATTGGCAAACGATGAATTAGCGATGTAGCCAAGGAAACGGTTGTACAACGACGTCATTACCAGCTGCTACGTTCCCACTATCTTTATCCAACACAATGAAGCAATTAGCGCGGCTCAGCTGTTTGATTCTATGTGACTGCTGTCTTGAAAAGCACTCAACTTGATAATTACCTGTCTCACCTCGTGACAGTACGCCACGCTGAAAGTCTTTGCGGCCGGGAGATTTTCTGATATCACTGATGAGTTTGGCTTTAATAGTTAGCGGCATTGGCTGCTCTGATACGCTAGCACCTGACATTTGCCACAATGCAGGAATCACAAACTGTAGCGTCCCCACAACCGTAGAGAGTGGATTGCCCGGTAGGCCAAAATACAATACTGGCTTATCGAGATTTTTATTTAACTCGCCAAATACAAAAGGCTTACCAGGCTTCATCGCCACTTTGTAATGGTTAATCTGACCTAGCGTTTCGATCACAGTGGTCAAAAAATCATAGTCACCAACAGAGACACCTGCTGTCGATATCAGTACATCACAGTCCTGCATGGCCTCATTGACTGCGATAGTTGTCTGCTCTAGGTTGTCAGGAATAATGCCATAATCACGAATAATGATGGGCAAATCTGATAGCAAGCTTTTGAGCGTTGGAGTATTAGAATTATATATTTGGGCTAGACTTTGTAGCTCATTGCCAATAGCCACGAGCTCATCACCTGTTGCCAACACGCCTACAACGAGCGGTTGGAACACGTTCACTTGGCTAATACCAAGGTTAGCCAGTAAGCTAATATCTGCAGGATTAAGGCGTTTACCGATCTTTAAAACGGATTCGCCAGACTCAATCTCTTCGCCTTGTGAGCGGATGTTGTTGTCAACTTTGGCGGTTTGTGTGAGCGTGATGTTATAAGGTCGAGATTTATCAACGGTCGCTTTGATATCTGCAAAGTTTGTATTCTCTTGCATAATGACCGTATCACAACAATCTGGCACGACTGCACCAGTAAAAATACGTATCCCTTGCCCCGCCGCTGTCTCACCAGTATAAGCACTGCCAGCTTGCGACTCACCAACGATTTCGATAGTACTGCTTTCTGATAACTGACTACCTTTGGCAATCGCATAACCATCCATTGCAGATAGATTCTGTCTCGGCACATCAAAGGGCGAAGCAATATCTTGAGCCAGTATATGGTTTAGGCTGCCCAGCAACTCTAGAGTGTTAACGGCTCTTTTTTGTAGTGGAAAATCAGTAATATGATAAGTATCTATCCGTTGCTGTATCGCAGCTTGTAATTCTTCCATGGTAATCATAAGGTCACGCTCTTTCTGTCGTTCTAATTATTTATAATCAAAATTGTGATTTAAAATAGTCGTTGAAAACTGTTACTAAACACTCTGAGTCAAAGTCATCGTTAAAAAACACATTATCTAGAGTCTATCATTCAAAGTATCAACTTTCTTGTATTAACCTTGTCCTGATAAGTTTTGAATAAAGCCAGATTACACTGGTCTTAATTTTTGATACTTATTGCATGGTCCATTATGTTAAAGGTGTCAGCAAAATCAGACATAGATTGAGACAAAAAAAGCACCTTGGCAAGGTGCTTTTTGTAGAACAAAGTAAATTATCGTTTGATGACTAGTGGCTAATTAATAATGGCTAAATACGATTAAAAATAGCCACTTTTATACAATGTATAAACACCGTCAGTTTACCTCACCATCCAGCCAATGAAGACGCACTGTTTTGAGTAATGAATCCGTCTGGCGTTTGGCCGTTATCTGCTTGCCAACGCTGGAATGCCATACGAGTATTCGTGCCCACGATACCATCAGCGCCTTTGGTATCGTAACCCATACTAGTCAAACGACGTTGTAGGTTAGTCACTTGCGTGGTCGATAATGGACGTTCATAACGAGGCCAAGATTTTTGCAAACCGCTTTGTCCATTAATCGTTTTGCCTAGTAGACTAACGCCCAACGCATAGCTTGATGAGTTGTTATAGACTTTAATCACATCAAAGTTTGGGCTCAGCAATAATACGGGACCGTCTTTGCCAGCGGGCAACCATAGCTCCATCTGAGTATTGGCATCTAAGTAAACGTCCGCTATCGTATCGACGCCCATCGCAGCCCATCTAGCGGCAGGTTGTTTACTACCAACCACTGAGTAATCAAACGATGCTGGCACCGTTGCCTCATAAAACGGTGCTAAGCCACGAACCCAACCTGAATTGCTAAGATAGTTGGCAGTCGAGGCTAGTGCATCACCAGTGGCCCATGGATTGCGATGCCCATTGCCATCACCATCAACCCCTTGTTTGAGCCAAGTCTCAGGGATAAACTGGGTTTGTCCCATACCGCCTGCCCAAGAACCATCCAGCTGTGACCATGATACGTCACCACGTTGTAGCAAGGTCGCTAACGATAGCAACTGCGTTTCAGCGAACTCTTGACGACGACCATCATAAGCAAGACTAGCAAGCGAACTTGGCAAATCACTATTGCCGGTTACAGCGCCATACGATGACTCCATGCCCCATATCGCAGCGATAATCTCTGCATTAACCCCATACTGAGACTCTAGCTGAGAGAGATAAGCACGCTGCTCAGCAAATTTGCGTTTACCTACACTGACGCGTCCACTTGATACCGCAGAATCTACGTATTCCCATGGCATCTTAGAAAACTCGGGCTGACCTGAATCTAATGAGATGACTTGCTGATTTAGATAAGCAGAATCGAGCAATCGACCAATCACTTGGGCATCATAGCCTGACGATATGGCACGCATAGAAAAGTCTGACTTCCAATCAGAAAAGCTACTGTAGCTAGGCTTGGGCGCAGGCTGCGGTTTTACGACTGGCGCAGGTGTTGGTTTAACCTGAACGGTTTGAGTTTGAGTAATCTCAACGCCGCCTTGACGAACAGGCTTACTTTGCATTGCCTGCTGGCTTGTACACCCGACCATCACTAATGCTGGCATAAGGGTGAGGTATTGCTTTTTTAATCTCATAAAAAATCTCAAACATGAATAAATAAAATGGCTCACAGTGGCCAAGCTATCCGTAGCTATTATTTAAGTCTAACGCCCAAGTACGCTACGTGGGTCAATAGGATTACCATTTAAGCGAACTTGAAACTCTAAGCCTACCTCATTGGTCTGACCACTGCTACCCATACTAGCAATACGTTGGCCACGCTGTACTGTATCGCCCTCTTGCACCAACAACTGGCTATTGTGCGCGTAGGCTGTGATGTAGTTATCACTATGACGAATCATAATTAGATTGCCATACTCTGGCAGACCGTTGCCTGAGTAAAGCACAGTTCCTGATTGGCTGGCAAGTACTGGATCACCAACTTTGCCCGCAAACCACATTCCCATATTGCCCGTAGCAGGGTCAATATTACGAGTCACTGGGTTACGCGTAGGATAATCATAACCAGAGGTCGAGTTGGCAGTGGCCTCATAAGCTGGTGTTTGAGATTGGGTCACAGGTGGCGTATAAGTTGGTTGCGTTTGAACTGGAGCACTGTAGCTATTGTTACTTGCAGTGGTTGCCACATTGCCTTGCCATAGTTTGAGCCATTGGCCACTATAGATGGTGTATTTACTATCTAGATTGTTCATCGCTCCGATTTGGCGGTAGTTCAGACGATAGCGCGCTGCAATCTGGCTGACCGTATCGCCGCGTTGTACACGGTGATAGTTAGGGACGCCTTGCGCGTTAGTAATAATCTTAGGACCTGCTTGGTTTGCTGATTGATAGGTAGGCTTCGTTGCACAGCCAACGACAGATAGAGTAGCGACTGCCATAGTACCAATCAACGCGGCTTTAACAAGGTGCGATCCAGCTATGATTTTTTTCATACAAGGTTCCTATTCTTTGTGTTGCTCATTCATTGTTTAATCATTCAAAAGCGCTTGATATCATACAAGAGTCTTCTGATATTCTCATAACACGTCAGTGTTTAATAAGCCGGTATGGACTATATCTTATAGAATTTATAGCGCGAGTGTTGATAATCTCTCCAGCGCTGCCGTTGGCGTATGATGTAGGCGTACTGGTGATAAACTGACATACCCTGCCGCTACAGCCTGATAATCTGTCATCATATCCTGATTCGCTTGTATCGCATCGATTGACGTCTCTGATGGTCGCTCATTTTTACCTTTTCGTAGAGACAACCAATACGCATCTCGACCGCGTGGGTCTATCATATGGCGTACTGGCTGAGCAGACTGCTTATAGCCTAGCGAGGTTATTTTTCGACCCTTGATATCATCGGCATGCTGCACATCAGGAATATTAACGTTTAATACATGATAGGGCAAACTTTTGAGCATCTCTAAAACCGAAGTTTCAGTAAGCAGCTTGACGATTTCATGTGCAGCCACTTGATAATCACTGGCTGATTCTTGCCCGCCGTTTTTGACACCCCCGCCTACCAAAGACGTTGCTATAGCAGGGATACCAGATAGTTGCGCAGTCAATGCAGCACCGAACGTACCAGAGAACATCACATCCTGTCCCAAGTTAGCCCCTGAGTTAATGCCTGTAATCACGCAGTCAAAGTCAGTATCACGATACAACTCATGGATTGCTAGATAAACACAATCAGCTGGTGAACCATTTACCGCTACAAATCCAGAAGGCAGCTGATGCGTATTCAGTGGTCTTGAGACACTCAGCGCACTGGCATAGCCGCTTTGTTCATCGTTCGGGGCGACGACCACCACTTCACCAATAGTCGATAATGCCTGAGATAGTGCCAATAATCCTGGCGCATACACACCGTCATCGTTACTAATTAAAAATCTCATTTCTGCTCAGTATATGGTTAATATTTTATTGCCGATTTTTCTACAGCTCTATTTGATAATTCTGCTATCGTGCCATATCCGTTCAAGATATGGCATAAAAATACGATGCTCATATTTAAAATGAAAACATGATACTCTAATTCTCCAATGAGATGACGTCTCAGTCTAGAGAAAAAGAGTCATTTTGATAGCATGGGCGATTATAACTGAATAATATAAAGACACGAACCCTGTCTTTAGCAAAGTATCATGCTCTTCTTATGCTGATAATTATACGACGAAAGTAGCGTAACAAGATCTGTATCAAACGAATAACAACTAGTAGATTAAGCATCGCGTTACAATAAGCAACACCCCACAACAATACAAACCGATGTACTGATACTGAAGTAACGTCATTAGGGTATGCTACTGATATGTTGCTAAAAAATGGTTTTGGCTCACAAGATATCTACACATAAATCAATATTTTATGTGACTTTTGTTTTTTTACCGATTAACATATGACCATTAAATAAAGACGAGCGAGTGTAATACTGAATGAATAAACAATCGATATTATCTATAGCTTCTGTGATAGCAAATACTGCCTCAAAAGTTGGGATTGCAGGACTGATAACGTCTGTTGCTATGCTGTCTCAAGCTTCTAATGCTGCGAATAACTCTGGCACTACCATTCCGCTAGACATGTCTGGCATCAATATCACTAAGCACGAAATTGCGGTGATGCAGGTACTATCAGAGATATGCCCACCAATGCTAAATGGTAAACAAAAACAGCGGTTCTATAAGTCGTACACTGTGCAGCTGCATGAGCTAATGCCTTCTCTAGAAGATCCCAAAGCGGCTATTCAATATTTATCTACACAGCAAGACTATCGCCAGATACTACAAGGTATTCGTAGTTGGACGATGGGATTCTCAAAGCAAGAAAACAAAGCACTATGTGAAGATTTAGCAAACGCAGATTATTAGATAACTAGCTAGTTTGATTCAACGACTAGCGTCATCTGCTTAATGTGTTAATAATAATATTGCTATTAATGATAATAAAATAAAAGCTATGTACTCTTTAGAACATCGGTTAAGCAAATATTATCAACTGGTTGTTTAGACGTCTGTAGCATCAAAGCTTGCTGTCACTTTACTTGTTATTCACAAGCAGTGCAGCAGGCTTTTTTGTGAGCGTTAAATTTTTATTACAGAGACTGGTCAGATGATAGTCAGAACAAATATATGATAGGCCTTCATTTTTCTTTTCAAACTTGCCTTATTTTTGCATTTATTGATTCCCCATCGGTAGTCATTTTGCTAAGATAAGGCGTTAATTTTATGTCTATTGTGTAGGCGTTACTATTTTCGTCGATACATTATTTTAAACACTGCATTTAAGACATGCTGCTTAAAATAATGTATGGAAATAGGTACAAAACATAAGCGATAGATACATTTGGTTCCATGATGCGGTGTAATGATATATGACAGTAAAGCGTGTAAAAAATCAGCTTATACAGCTAGTAGTTGGTGTAAGTATCTCGATGAGTGCAGTAGTGGCAAACGCAGCCATTCAACCACCTGAAATGGACAATACTGCCTATGTGTTGATGGACTATAACACTGGCGAAATTTTGGCTCAGAAGAACGCCAATGAGGCGCTGCCGCCAGCATCTCTGACTAAGATGATGACCAGTTATATCATTGAGCAACGCTTAGCATCAGGTGACCTGAAAGAAGATGAACAGGTATTGATGAGTCCAAACGCGTGGTGCCGTGGTAGTAGCAGCCAATCTTGTATGTATGTGCCTGTGAACAAAACCGCCAGCGTCATCGATATGCTACGCGGTATTATTATTCAATCAGGTAATGATGCATCAAAAGCCATGGCTGAACATATTGCTGGTAGCGAAGCCTCGTTTGCAATCTTGATGAACGAACAAGCGCAAAAAATTGGCATGGAGAACTCTAACTTTGTCAATGCTACGGGTATGCCTGATGAAGGTCATTTAGCATCTGCTTTGGATTTGTCTAAACTTGCTCGCGCTATTATCAAAAACAGCGGCGACTACTATAGTATCTACGCAGAAAAAGAGTTCACTTATAACGGTATTACCCAAGGTAACCGTAATGCTCTGCTGATTACTGACCCAACTGTTGATGGCCTGAAAACTGGCCACACTGATGCAGCAGGCTACTGCTTGGTTGCATCAAGCAACCGTGAAGGCATGCGTCTAATCTCTGTCATTATGGGTACCAAGAGCCAACAGGCTCGCGCTGATCAGTCACGCGAACTACTTAACTGGGGTTTCGGTCACTTTACAACGGTTACCAAGGCGCCTGCTGGGCAGTTCGTTAGTAAGCTTCCAGTATGGTTTGGAGAAGCTGACGAGGTAGAACTGGCAACTGGCGACAACTTGCAAATTCTAACCAGCAAAACCCAGAAAAATAAAATCACCACAGTGGTGGATATTCCTGAGAGCTTAGAAGCACCAATCAAAAAAGGTCAGGAAGTTGGTAAAATGATGGCTGTCATCGATGGTAAAGCGGTAGCCTCAGTTCCCATTATCGCAACTAATGATATCGAACAGTCAGGCTTTATGAGCCGTACGTGGGAACATATCGTACGCTGGGTAAAGAACCTTTTCTAAGAGAAACTTTTAAAAAGTAATTTTAGCTAAAAACTGTTTAAAAAAAGACGCCTCAAAATGGGCGTCTTTTTTCTTTTTATGCTTACTTTAATTCAACAGTGCTTCGATAGTAAAAAATATGAAAAATGCTACCTAGTAAATTAAATAAGCCTAACTAGGAACACGGATTTGGTAGAACAGCTCTACGTCCAAACCAACCATTGTTTTAATAAGTCGCTTAACGCTTTGTCCTTATAAGTAGCAATATGACAATAGTCAATACCAGCTGCTTTTAAACCATACTCAAAGCTGCCTACATAGCGCGCCCGATGCTGTGGATACCAATATACCAATAACGCACGATGCTCGCTCTTACTGCCCTCATCGCTTTCATGCTTACGGATACGTTTGGCTAGCATCGCAGCTTTTTCCGGGAAAACATCTTCACCAAACATCACCATGTCAACTTTCTGCTTACGCATCTCCTCTATGACGAGTTGGTTACCTTGGCAACAAATAATCGTAGCCCCTAGATATTCCAGTTCATTTAATAAGGAGCCTGTCTCATGATAGTAATAATAAATAATCGTTAGACCAGACAATAAGCGCTGCTGTTTTGATTGCTGTTGATTGGGCATCGCTATGGTCAGCGTAAACTGTGTACCTACACCAAGCACACTATCAACATCAATCGTAGCACCCATAAGCTGCGCCATTTGTCTAACAATCGGTAAGCCAACCCCTGAGCCTTCGTACTGGCGAGTTTGCGACGAATCTACCTGAAAGAACGGATTAAATATATCGTCTAGGTGCTCATTATTGATACCAATACCCGTATCTTTTACGCTAATTTGCCAGCGATTACTTTTATTAAAATGTGTCAGTTGCGACGTAATTGTAATTTTTCCGACAGGTGTAAACTTAATCGCATTGTTGAGCAGTATCGATAGTATCTGATGTATTTTTTCTGAATCACCGTATAGGCTATAGTCTATATGATGAATATTACTGATTAACTCTAACCCTTTTTGCGTAGCCATATTTTCAAACTTAGCTAGCAGATCAGCGATTAACTGTAATGGGTTAAACTCATTTTTATGAATTCTTATCTGGCCTTTTTGAATCTGGTTCAGCTGTATAATATGATCTAAAGACAATACCAATTTATCACTACCACTACTGATAATCTCTACCGCGTCTTTTTGCTCTCTGTTTAGCGTTTCATGATCCAATAGTTGTAAACCGCCTACAATTGCATTCAATGACGTTTTTAACTCATGAGAAATCATACTTTGAAAATTATGCAATTGCACATCAAGTGACACGTCTTTATTGTGCAATTGCTGTTCAAAAGCTGCAAGGGTTTCATAACCTTGCTTCGCTTCTTGTAAACGGTTGAATAACACAATCAATGCTTTCTTGATTTGGGTCAGTTCTTGAAAATTAAATTGTTGCGGGATAACGGGTAGTTGCTCTAGATTTGTGTTGTCTATGACAATGTCACAAACATCAGTTAACACTTCAATATCTTTGACTGGCCAATTAAGCTTCCTAAAAATGTATAAGGCAAATATAACAATCATTACCACTGTTGTTAGCCATAACCAAAGGATATTTTGGAACCAATGTAAACGTAGCAACTCTACGTCCATCGTAATATTAATATAACCAATCAATGTGCTATTTTCGGTAACTGTATCAGTAGCCTCATCTGGCGCTGACGATTCGCTCATAATGTTTGATAAGGTCAGTGCTAACTGTTGATTGGAATCGGACTTATTGGACGCCACAATACTGGCATCGAGGTCTTTACTAATCACTGGATAGTTGAAACTGACCGTATGCGCAAATAAAGCATTTTTCCAATCAGCAAGCGACTGGTCTATATCTTCAATTGGCTCAGAGGTGGAATAAAAAACAATACTTTGAATAGTCGGCTCATTTTCTAACAAGATATTAACTTGTTCGGCCACAACATCTGCGCCATCTGCAGTCGATGCGCTAGTCGTTAGTAGCGATGCCAATTGTTGAATATGCTGTTCTTTTTCTTGATAGTGATGCACTAAGCCATAAATAAAAGGCAATAAAAAACCTGCCAATACTGCCAATACGACAGCTTGTATGACAGAACGCCAGATAAGTACGGGGATGGTTTGAAACGAACGGTTGTTCATATCACTCTACTGAGTCGCGTGCAGCTTTCATTTATAGTACAGGTATTTTAAAGATGTGATAAGTAAAACATTTGAGTATTTTTTGACGCATTAAGACAGCTATTGATGAACTTAAACTATAGCGTATTAATAGAAAAATGTCATCGCGCTATCGAACGCGATGACATTAATCATAAAGCTAAAGATATAAAGCCTAAAATACGAGGACTAACGAGGCTTTTTATCTTTGGTAGTAAATTTCTGTGATCTATTACGCTCACGCTGACGCAATTGCTGAGCTTTTGCCTTAGTCGGCGTATCGCTCTTATTCGCATATGGGTTATCGTTTTGCTTCAAGATAACGTTAAGCGGTGTGCCTTCTAACTTGAATACTTGACGGAATTGGTTCTCTAGATAACGCTGATAGCTTTTAGGAAGCGCACTGGTTTGGTTACCATGAATAACAATAACGGGTGGATTGTGACCACCAATATGCGCATATCGTAACTTGATACGACGACCAGCAACGGTCGGTGGCGGATTGGCCGTTACCGCATCTTGCAAAATCTGGGTCAAACGGTTGGTCGATACTTCGAACATCGAAGATTTGTATGCACGCAAGATAGACGGATATAAATTACCGACACCTGTACCATGTAATGCTGAAATCAAATGTATTTTTACATAAGGGATAAAGCTAAAACGGCGATCCATCTCAAGCTTGATATAGTCTCTTTGATCTTGTGTTAGACCATCCCATTTGTTGATCGCAACGACTAACGCTCGTCCAGCGTCAAGCGCATAACCAATCATATGCAAATCTTGGTCCACGATACCTTCGTGAGCATCAATAACAATCACAGTTACGTTAGAATCTTCAATCGCTTGCAAGGTCTTGATGACAGAGAACTTTTCTACTTTTTCATCGATTTTACCACGGCGACGTACACCAGCAGTGTCGATCAAAACATAGTCGCGACCTTCACGCTGATAAGGAATATAAATACTATCGCGCGTCGTGCCTGGCATATCGAATACCACTACTCGGTCTTCGCCAAGCAGGCGGTTGACGAGCGTCGATTTACCAACGTTTGGACGACCAATAATGGCGAGCTTCAAGCCTCTTGGTTCTACTATGTTTTCTTGCTCAGGCATATCAGCCGTTAGCACTTCAAGCAAATTGCCCACACCGCGACCATGACTGGCTGCCATCGGATACGGCTCGCCCAAGCCTAGTGCATAAAACTCAGCAGGCGCTGCATCATGTACGCCGTCGACTTTATTGGCAACAACATAGACAGGCTTGCCTAACGTATGCAAGAATTTACCAATTTCAGCATCAGCACCAATCATACCGGCACGAGCGTCAACGACGAATACAATAATATCTGCTTCATGGATTGCTGTATGCGACTGCTCAGACATATAGTCATCAATATTACCGCTACCATCGTCAGCTTCACCGATACCACCCGTATCTACAACGATAAAAGATTTATCTTCATAAGTTGCATCACCGTACTGACGGTCACGAGTCAATCCTGAAAGGTCAGCGACCAATGCCTGCCGACTTTTTGTGAACTGATTAAATAAGGTGGATTTACCGACGTTTGGACGACCAATTAAGGCGACCACAGGCTTGATACTCATGGGTTACTCTCAGTGAAAGGCACAATGACGGGCAGTACAGTTATTCTTATAACCAGTGACATAACAATAGTAATAGATATGCTGCAATTGACCGTGAATTAAAATGAATGATAGAACAATAGCAAAAATAATAGATGGCTATTTTACGATTAAAAATAGTATATAGGATGGCTTCATAATACCTATTATACATAAATAAGTAGTATATATGGATAGCACATCGGTCGCATAGAGTACGCGAAAGCCTGTGTTTAAACAAGCAATTTACACAAGGCACAAACGCTGACTAAGCAGCGTTTGTGTTTTATAAATGATAATCAAGAATAGGCTTAAGGGCTATAGTGAAATATTACACTTCGTTGATTATCTATAAGCACCTATCTATATAGTTATTAGCGCACTAACTGCCAGATAGCAACTTGTCCTGACGTACTTTGAGTCATTAAACGGCTACCTTGGACTTGCAAGTTGGTCAACGCACCTTTTGTCTCTACACGACTAACGATGCTACCCGTAGCAGGGTCAAACAAATGCACTACGCCATCGAAATCACCAATGGCAATATAGTTGCCAATCATCACAGGATTGGTAAGATCACGATAAGCCAATTCGTCACTTTCCCATAGTGTCTCGCCACTGTTGCGATCATAAGCAACTACTTTGCCATCTAGACTGGTAGCGATAACTTGCTGAGGATTTACCGCCAGTGATTTGAGACTCGCAATTTCATTGACGAACATCACCTGACGCGAGGCCAAATCAATACCCAATAGCTGACCACTATAGCTGATCGCAAACAACTGATTTTTATCTAAGATAGGTTTGCCATCGACATCGCTCATGCGCTCAACTTCACTACTACCAGCACCTACGCCAACACGTCTTGACCATAGCGGAAGACCATTATCGACAGTAATTGCATGCAGGCGACCATCAGCTGTTGCTAAAAGCGCTGTCTCATTGTCTAATAAAGTTGGCGCAGCGCTACCGCGAACGCTGATAGCAGGTACTTGAGTTGCGAACTGCCATACTGATTGTCCGGTTTGTAGTGACAGACCATGTAAGAAACCATCATTTGCTGATAATACCACACGATTATTGGTAATCAGTGCTGGCGTCAAAACCGAACCTGATAACTGCTGCTGCCAGCGTTTTGCACCAGTCGTGCTATCAAACGCCATGACCTTGCCACCACGAGTACTAACGATAGATGTCTGACTTAATGCATCTACTGCAACACCGCCGGTGATTTGGTCATCAACATTGATTGACCATATGCGCTCGCCTGCGCTATTAAACCCTGACAGTTCACCACCACGTGATGCAGTAACGATTTGACCATTGGCATAGCCAACTTGCAAATCTAGCGGATCCTTTTTGCTGGCTTTTTTGTTGCCAACATCGGTACTGAAAACAGGCTGTAGTACGCTAATCGGCTGAGCGATTTGTACCAACTTTACCGGATCATTAACGACCGGCTTAATACCGCGATTACATCCAATCACTGCCGTGCTCATTACTGCCAGTACGGCCACATGCATGACTGTCTTTCTGATAGTCTTGGTGTTTAACATTTTGCTAGAGCGAATAGATTGAGTCATTGTATGTTCTCACTACAGATAAATTATTATTAATTGGTAAATTGGCCAACGGCAAATTAGTAATCATTAGGTTATATTAAAAAAGAGCTTTGGATGATTACCAACTCTCAATACTATACTACTGACTTAATATCTAGCCTACTGACTTACTGCCCTGCTTCGACAGCGACTTCGTTCGAGGTATCCATCACTAGCGACGGCTCAGGAGCAGATGGCTCTTGAACAAGACTGGTTTGTTCAGCAATCGGCTCAGCCGTGATACCTAAGCTTTCCATCTTTAATGCCAATACTGCACGCGTTTCTTGACGGCTACGTAATAGCTCCCACGCATTGCTATAAGATTTAATCGCTGAATCTTTATTGTCTTGCGCTAAGTAAATATCCCCTAGCAGCTCCTGCTGACTTGCTTCAAACGAGCTTGGCATATCATTGTTTGCTTCTGAAAGTGCAGCATCTGTATCACCTGCAGCCAATAATGTTTTTGCATAGCGTAAACGAGTAATCGCTTCTAGACCAGCATCACCCAAATCGATGGCCAATGCTTTTTTGAATGTCTCAGTCGCTGCTGCAAAGTCATCATTGTCTACTTGCTGACGTGCCTTTATCATTAGCGCTTGCCATGCATAAACCGACTCACCATGCGTGCCGACCAAAGTATCAATATCTTTGTCTAGTTGGCTACGACTTTGGGTCAGCGCTTCTTGAGCCTCTGCTTCTAAATCTGGGTTTTGCGAGGCCAATTTAACCTCTTCGTTTAGCTGCTGAATATCAGCATATTGATCGGCGGCGACGGTATCTACTCGCGCATGGTTGTTTTGCCAGTATGTCCAACCAAAATAGGCGGCCAGTGCTAACAAAATCGCAGTGACGATATAACTACCATATTGCTTTAGCGCTTGCATGGAGTTATCTGCATTTGGCGAATTAGGTGTCAGAGCCATATATATTTACCTGATAAAATTTACATTAAATTGCTAGTGCGACAAACAAAGCTGATTAGTCAAAAATTGACTAGCCACGAGAAAAGTTATCTTTATTTGATAGCCAATCTTGGGCGACCGTCTTTTGCTCACCTGTCTGCATGTCTTTAATACTAATCGTATTATCATCCAGCTCTTGCTGGGCGATGATGACTGTCAATGCCGCGCCTGACTTGTCCGCCTTCTTCATTTGCGCTTTTAGACTCGTGGCACTGGCCATCTTTACTCGTACATCTGGACGACTGTGACGTAAGTTCTGTGCATAGCTTATACCAGCACTATATACCTCAGGATGGGCCACAACGAATACATCACAAGCAGGTATGTCAGCAATCGGTGCAACCGCTTCTATGAGTAGTAATAAACGCTCAAGCCCCATTGCAAAACCAACACCAGGCTCAGATTTTACTGGTTTACTACCATCTGTACCGATTGATTTCAATTGCCCTACTAGCCCGTCATAACGACCACCTGCACAAACGGTAGCTTGGCTTCCAAGCTTATCCGTTACCCACTCAAATACCGTTTTATTGTAATAATCAAGGCCACGTACTAAATGCGGATTGATTTCAAAATCGATATTAAGCGCAGTCAGATAGGCTTTGACCTGCTCAAAATGCGCCACACTCTCTTCACCCAAGAAGTCAGCAAGCTTTGGCGCATTTGCCAATACTGCTTGCGTGCTCGCCTCTTTGCTATCCAAGATACGTAAAGGGTTAGTCGTTAGACGACGTTTGCTGTCTTCGTCTAGTTGGTCTTTTTTATCAGTCAAATAAGTAACCAATGCTTCGCGATAAGCATAGCGCTCATCAAGCTCACCCAAACTGTTTAGTTGCAAACGCATCTCATTGTTGAGGCCTAGCTCTTGCCACATCAGATGAGTCATCGCAATCAGTTCAGCATCAGCATCTGGTAATGCACTACCGAAGCTCTCGACACCTAACTGATGAAACTGACGATAGCGGCCTTTTTGCGGGCGCTCGTAGCGGAACATTGGACCGATATACCAAAGCTTGGGCGTATCACCACGTAGCAAGTTGTGCTCGATAACTGCACGTACTGCTCCAGCTGTGCCTTCAGGACGCAACGCTAATGGCGTTGGTGGCTCAGATTTATCAGTAAAGCTGTACATTTCTTTTTCGACAATGTCAGTCGCGCCGCCAATAGCACGGGCAAATAGATCCGTTTGTTCAACGATAGGCAAGCGAATATGCTCGTAACCGTACCTACCAAGTACATCAGCCAATATCGCTTCTAAATGCAGCCACTTTGCTGATTGGTCAGGCAAAATATCATTAAAACCTTTGATAGCTTTGATCATGGTACGGTCGTATCCTTAAATGTTTAACAGGTATTCTATTATTGTTTTCTATATCTTCAAATAAGCGCTATATCTAATTGATGCTATGACGATATAGCTTAACGTATCAATCTAATGTATGGCTTATTTTACGCGAATGATTTCATTCTCACGTTTTTTCGCCAACTCTTCTGCATGGGCGCGAACCATACCTTCTATTTCATCGACCAGATTGCCTGTATCAATAAGGTGGCTTTTTTCACCCATACGATAGACCAGTGATCTAGGGGCAGCACCAACGATACCGATATCGGCCTCTTTTGCTTCTCCTGGACCATTGACCTTACAGCCGATCACAGATAGATTCATCGGTTCACGAATATCTTCTAGGCGCGACTCTAACGCTGTCATTACTTTAATCACGTCAAACTCTTGACGCGAGCAACTTGGGCAAGCGATAAAGTTTACGCCGTTCGAGCGAATATTAAGCGATTTTAAGATATCAAAACCAATCTTAATCTCTTCTTCAGGCTCGGCGGCCAATGAGATACGAATGGTATCGCCAATACCATCTAGCAATAATCCACCTAGCGCGATAGCAGATTTAACAGCGCCCGTACGGTAGACACCCGCTTCCGTCACGCCCAAATGTAATGGATTATCAATTTGCGCTGATATTAAACGATAAGCATCCAGTGTCAAAAACACGTTACTGGCTTTGACAGATACTTTGTACTGGTCAAAATTAAGACGCTCTAAAATGTCGATATGGCGCATTGCCGATTCAAGCATTGCCTCGCCAGTTGGCTCAGTATACTTACGCTGTATGTCTTTTTCTAAAGAGCCAGCGTTGACGCCAATACGAATCGGAATATTATGATACTTGGCACAAGCGACTACTTCACGTACTTTGGCATCGCTACCAATGTTACCGGGATTGATACGTAAGCAGTCAGCGCCCGCTTCAGCAACGGCCAAAGCGATTTTATGATCAAAATGCACGTCAGCGATCAAAGGCACGCTTACCAGTTTGCGAATTTCACCAAAGGCTTTGACCGTATCCATCGTTGGCGTTGATACGCGCATCAAATCTGCACCTGCTTCGACACAACGCTCGATTTGAGCGACCGTTGCTGCTACATCACAGGTGTCAGTGTTGGTCATGCTCTGTACGCTAATTGGTGCATCACCACCAACCGCGACATCACCGACATAGATTTTTTTGGTCAGACGACGATTAATAGGCGATGGCATTGACATACATAAATCCTTGAATCAAAAATAGAAAAGCCCTAGGCCTTTGTACATATAATATAAACCAGCTAAATCAGCCTACACATATTCGCTTTATTCAAACACATGGATGCTTCATCCAAACATATGAGTGCTTTATTTAAATTTGGCGCTTATGCAACTGACTATGGTGCCAATTCAAAAGTAGCTTGCTTATCTGTTGCATACGTATCTAACGCAACTGGTTGTTGATTGAGCATCAAGCTAACATTGTCGATATTATCAATCTGCACATTAAACGGTGGCATACCTGGCAAGTCATAATTACCTGCAGACTGAGAGCCATTTATTAGACTGTTTCCAGAAGCATCCGTGATACTAACCACAGCGTCGCTTGTCAATACAAGGTTTAGGGTAGCAGTCGTTGCAGCATCACCTAGATTCAATGCAGAGCCAGAAGCACCAACGCCACTTGCATCACTATTGATGGCGGCACCTTGCGCTTGCTCTATCGCTGACATGTCTTCAACAGCTGATACAGGCTCTTGTGTGTTTTCTTTGCTAGCGTTACTCACCATACGGAATAGGAACACCGCCAAGATAATCAATCCGATAACGCCTATGATCAATAGCGGGTTAAAGCGGATGCGGTTGTGAGTATCACGCTGCAAAGTCCCCATTGGGCGCAGCGGCGTATCGATATTGCTGGCTGATTTGGCCTTCAACTCATTAGGATAGGCAGCATCGAAGCTACTAGCGATTTTTGCTGAATCTAAGCCCAAATATTTGGCATAATTAATCGCAAAACCACGAGCAAATGCAGCCTGTGGTAGCTCAGCGAAGTTTTCGCTCTCTAATGCTTCTAGATGACGCTTTAGAATAAACAGCTCAGCCGCCGCTGCTTCTAAAGTTACTTGCTTGTTTTTGCGGGCTTGCTGCAACACGGCACCAAATGATCCCTGAGCGTTAGATTGAGTGTTAGATGATGGGGTGATCATTTCCATGGTGCCTCTGGATTGTTAAGCCAAGTCTTAAGTTGTTTTGCTTCATCACTTAGCGGATAAGCGGATAAAAGCTGCTGTGCCAATTGCTGGCGCGTTGTTATATTATTTTGTGCTGCTGCAAGCTTGATACCTTGTAAGAGCAAGCGCGGGCTAATACCCTGCCCCTGCACCAATATCAGCGTCTCATCATACAGTCTCTGTGCCTGCGGTACACGCTGTTGGTTGAGCAATAAATCTACCAGTTCGATATGAGCAATAATACTATTACGATTGCCATCAAGTGCCCGTAAAAATGCTTTTGAAGCAGCACTATTATCACCTAACTGTAGATAAGTACGACCTAGGTTTTCTAGCGCGCCAATACGGCCTTCATAGCCTAGCGTCGCCCCTGCAATCTCAAACTGTTCTGCTGCTTCACGATAGCGCTTTGTCTGTGACAGATACACGCCATAATTATTGTGTGCTTGTACAAAGTCTTTATCTAGCGTGATTGCTTTTTTGAAGTATTCATCAGCTTTGGCTAGATTGATACGACTGCCTTCTTGCTGCAACAAAACGCCCATCATATCATAGGCTGGCGCATAACGGCTATCGGCAGCAAAGGCTTTTTCGAGCTGCTGCTGCGCGGTATCAAGCTCATTTTTTCGGATGTATTGCGCGGCAAGTGAGGTACGTACACGGGCGATTTCCTGCTGATCTAAATTTCGATCGTTGCTAGCGCGCGTAGATGTTTGATAAGGAGAGTTACCTAGCAAATCATTAGTCGGTGTGGTCTGACAGCCACTTAATACAAGAACGCCAAATACTGCCGACAGCACTGCACGCTTTGGCAAAGCGGTTTGGGCAGCACTGATACTCGAATGCTTATAAAACTTAGAAAATGATTTTTGATATTTGAACTGACAAGAATTTTTAGAAGTCATCATAGCCGCCATCATAAAACTGGGATTCAATGCGTTCGATCTTCGAGGCCTCAGTTTAATAGATTTAACCCCTATAAGTACAATTTAGTTGTTATTAATTGCCACGTTCTGCAATCTTGACAGTCATTGCTACATTTTCTTACCATTGCGACAGACAAAAGACAGCTAAAACGCTATACCAGTCAGATATAACGTTTATCCTCTCAAAGACTACTAAACGCTTTCACGATCTTTAATGCTCTGCTGCCACGCGGCTGAGCGTCTGGTACGATCGGCAACTTGTCCAACCAACTGACCACAAGCGGCATCGATATCATCACCACGTGTTTGACGAATCGTACAAACAAAACCCGCTTCGCTCAATATATTACTAAACGCATGGATGCGGTTGTTGCTTGATTTATCATACGGTGCATGCGGGAAAGGGTTGAATGGAATAAGGTTAATCTTACTTGGTAACCCTTCCAATAATGCAACCAACTGATGGGCATGCTCATTGCTATCATTGACGCCATCAAGCATCACATACTCGATTGTAACGTGTTTCTTATGACGTGGATTGACATCATAAACATAGTTTTTTGCCGCTGCAATCAGCTCTTCTAACGGATATTTCTTGTTAATTGGTACTAACTCATTACGCAGCTCATCATTTGGCGCATGCAGTGAGATAGCCAATGCCACATCGATGTCTTGTGCTAGCTGATACATTTTCGGGACGACACCAGAAGTCGATAACGTGACGCGACGCTTTGATAACCCATAAGCATGATCGCTTAGCATCAGCTCCATTGAGCCTACGACAGGCTTATAGTTCAATAGCGGCTCACCCATGCCCATCATCACCACGTTGGTGACGTTATTTTCCCATAGGCTATGGTCGACGTTTTCTAAGCTTTCATTTTCATCTGTCATATATGACGCATTAGCGACCCATAACTGACCGATAATTTCAGCCGCACTTAAGTCACGCTCAAACCCTTGCTTACCGGTACTACAAAAGCTACAGTCCAACGCACAGCCCACTTGTGAAGACACGCATAATGTCTTACGGCCATTTAACTTACTATCATCTGCAGGGATAAGCACCGTCTCAACCAACGAGCCACCAGTGACTTCAAATATCCACTTACGCGTACCATCATCACTATATTGACGATGAATCACTTTGGGCGGTACCACACAAGCATTAAGCGATAATTTGTCTCGCAACGATTTACTCAAATTGGTCATTTGCTCAAAATCTGTCACGCCATGCTGATAAATCCACTTAATCACTTGAGTAGATCGAAATGGTTTTTCACCAATACTCTTGAAGTAATCAGCCAGTTGCGCTTGCGTCATACCCAATAGATTGGTTTTGGCATGTGCCTCATCTACTAGCTTAATGCTATCAGTAATCTTAGCAGGTACGTGCTGAGTAGGTGCTTGAACAGTTGACATAATAGGTAACCTTTTTGCAGAAGCTTAGATAAGCGGTGCAATTATTTATATGGGCTTTGCCATACATACATGAGTGCATGAGCAATCCGCTATGAGCGCAGTTTTTCGAATTAATGAAAACATGCTGATAAGGGATTGATAACGCTAAGTAAAATCAATAATGAGGCAAGTCACTAAGAATTTCAATGAATAATATAATTACAGAACTGAAAAGCGGAGACAAGGCAGCCAACTGTAGATTGTACAAGTAGTACATCTGATGAGGGTAACGCCCTAGCAGTTTAGTAATTCTTGGACTATAGGATTATTATAATAGCTAAAACGGCCTATACCCATAAGATATAAGCCGTCTTGCACAACCAATTATTAACAATCAATATGCTAAATAATAGCTGACATTAATAACCGCTGCTATTAACGCGTACGTGCACAAACTTCATCATCGCTGAAGAAGTAGCTGATTTCACGTGCTGCTGATTCAGCTGAATCTGAACCATGTACTGCGTTTTCGTCGATGCTGCTAGCGAAGTCTGCACGGATAGTGCCTTCAGCAGCTTCTTTTGGGTTAGTTGCACCCATGATTTCACGATGTTGAGCGATAGCGTTTTCGCCTTCTAATACTGATACCAATACTGGACCTGACATCATGAAAGATTTTAGGTCATTGTAAAATGGACGCTCAGCGTGCTCAGCATAAAAACCGCCTGCTTTTTCATCATCAAGTTGTAGCATTTTAGCTGCAACGATTTTTAGACCAGCTTGTTCAAAACGGCTATAGATAGCGCCGATGTGGTTGCCAGCAACTGCGTCAGGTTTGATGATAGATAAAGTACGTTCGTTAGCCATGAGAAGCTCCTAATAAATGATAAATTCAATAAAATATGAAAAATTAATGCGTTGTTTTAGCTTTAGCCACAATGTTGACTTGGACTGTTTTACACAACTCATGATATATCAGTGTATAACCATAAGCGCCAACATCGGATTGCTGCCTATTATAATGATTAAGGCCATAAATGATAGGGTTAATTTATGACCATACCTTGCATAAAAGTAAATTTATAACAGTATCTTACTTACATCCAAGTTAAGTACTCATCAACAACAGATGCATGAGCTATCGACTTACTTACCTTATCGCTACTCATATTTATCATTTATAGCTACCAGACTGATTTTATAGAGTATTTATATCATTATTAATGATTAGAAACCCTCAACACACCTTGCTAAGAGTTTTGCTAATACATACTACCAATCAAAACATTTAATCATCTAAGCGACTGTCTCGACAACTACCTGCATTGCATTCACGCACACGTTCATTCAAAAAATTAACTCGATTAGCTGTCTTATTGGTAGCACAGCTCATATTGACAAAGAAACCATCGCCATCGTTATAACTACATTGGTCGTTGCGCTCGCGCATCCACGCTAATTGTCCGCGTTTAAGCGTGGCTTTTTGCTGTTTGTTTAGGAGTTTACTAAATTTATTGTAAGAGTTATTAAGCTCCTTATCTGCTTCCAAATATACTTTCGTGAGGCAATATAGCCCATCAAAGTCATTGTTTGGTTTGTCACAGTTTTCTGCACCCCAAGCAAACATAGGCAACATGAAAGCTGCGGATGTAACTATTGCTATAGAGGTATTGCGAATCGTGGATTTAAGCGTATTCGTTGTCATAGCAAATTCCTTTTTGTATGTTGATAAAACCAAATCCGTCTATAATATCTTACACTTAATTAAACCAAAATAATGTCAGTATATCCATTATCTATGATATTTCTAGATGATATTATAGCTAGTAGCCCTACTCTTACATTGTTGAAATTCAAGGTAATCAATCAATTTCTTGAAGTAGCACACATAAAAAACCCCAACGCTTAGCATTGGGGTTTTTTTATTGATACTAAAAACTATTTAATTAAGTTTGTAGTAAAAACTAAGCGTCGTACGGATCACGCAGTACGATAGTCTCTTCGCGATCAGGACCAGTTGAGATAATATCAACTGGGCAACCAATCAATGCTTCGATACGTTTGATATATTTTTTAGCATTTTCTGGAAGCTCATCATAGTTAGTAATACCAACAGTAGACTCGCTCCAGCCTTGCATTGTTTCGTACTTAGGCGTGACTGACTCGTAGAATTCAGCATCATGCGCGCCTGCACACTCAGTTTCAGGTAGGTTATAACCCACACCGATTAGCAATTCTTCAAGACCATCTAGTACGTCAAGCTTGGTCAAGCAAATACCTGACATAGAGTTAAGTACTACTGCACGGCGTAATGCTTCAGCATCGAACCAACCACAACGACGTGCACGGCCAGTCGTTGCCCCAAATTCATGACCGACTTTGGCTAAGTGAGCGCCAACATCATCGAACAATTCAGTTGGGAACGGACCACTACCAACGCGCGTAGTGTACGCTTTGGTGATGCCAAGTACGTAGTCTAAATACAATGGACCGATACCTGTACCAGTTGATACACCACCAGCAGTTACACTTGAGCTAGTTACAAATGGATAAGTACCATGGTCGATATCAAGTAGCGTACCTTGAGCACCTTCAAACATTAGGTTTTTGCCAGCTAGACGTAATTGATTTAGGTCTTCAGTTACATCAGTAACCATACCTTTAATCTCTTCTTTCCACTCTTTACAAAGCTTAAGTGTCTCGTCAAAATCAATCGCTTCAACTTTATAATACTCAGTCAGTTGGAAGTTGTGATATTCGATTAGGTTACGTAGTTTTTCTTCTAGATCTTCACGGAACAAATCAGCAAGTTTAATCGCACGACGTGCTACTTTGTCTTCGTATGCAGGACCGATACCGCGACCTGTTGTACCGATTTTACCAGAACCGCGCTTGGCTTCACGAGCTTGATCAAGTGCCACGTGATAAGGCATGATAAGTGGGCAATTAGGAGAGATACGTAGACGCTCACGTACTGGTACGTTGTTGTCTTCTAGCTCTTTCATTTCCTTTAGTAATGCGTCAGGTGCTAACACCACGCCATTACCGATAAAGCAAGTGACGCCTTCACGCAAGATACCTGATGGAATCAAATGCAAGACAGTGGTTTTGCCATCGACAACCAACGTGTGACCAGCATTATGACCGCCTTGGAAGCGGGCTACTGCTGAGGCTTTTTCGGTAAGTAAATCAACGATTTTACCCTTACCTTCGTCGCCCCATTGGCTACCCAAAACTACAACATTCTTACCCATGATCAATCCTTACCTTTATGTATTGAGGTGTGTGCAATAAAAGCTGAAAATTAAAATGATTTTCTTAGCTGTATCTTTTTATCTCAGTGCTTCATGAAATAGAAACACTGAGATATCTAACAAATAATTTTGCGTTCTCGTAATCTGTACTGAATAATTTTGGCCGCGTGCGCCATTCAATAGCCTACTATCAGACAGTTAAACAGTCTGTAGCTGCCATTGACTGTCATCAGCCATGCTCAAACGATGCGTCACATCATCTGGACTGTCCTGTGCATCTAACGGCATAGTAACGCGATAGCCTTGCTGACGTAGACTCTCTACTTGTTGCAGTAGCGTCTGAATCTCATCTGTATTTGCATTAGACAAAGCGGCAAAGTCAACCAAGACAACGGTTGGCGCATCTAACTGTGTATGAGCCAACAATCGGCTGACATCCATACTAAAGCCTGTGGCTGCACGTAACGCTTGCGTCTGGCTTTGCATACCATCAAAACGACCACCACGTACGAGTGGCTGCGTTTCGCTATTGATATAACCATTGAAGACGATGCCAGTATGATAGTGATAGCCTGATAGCTCAGTCACATCAATACTGACTGGGCACTGCCATTGGTCTTGTAGATAGTTTTTCAAACGCTGTAGCTCATCAATTGCCGTTGCGATTTGGCTGTCTTGCTGCGCCGCATCTGATAATTTGGCTAATAGGTTTGCGATATCGTGACCAAAGCGTGCCAACACATAAAAATCATCACCCATTGGCAAAGCGCGACAAACACGCTTGAGCTCTGGTAAGTTTTTATTGGCATATAAGTACATCAATTGTTCAGTATCACTGTCTGACAATTCAGCCAATTCAGCCAAACGTTTGAATATCGCTACGTGACCCAAATCGATATGGAGCGCTGCACTCATATTGAGTTTATTCACCATCGTAAATAGCACATCTATCAGCTCAATATCTGCCGCTAGTGACGCACAGCCAAATATCTCAGCACCTAACTGCAGCGGTGTACGTGAGCCAAACAGACCTGATGGCAAGGTATGAATCACATCGCCCACATAGCAATAACGCGCAATACCCGTACCGCCATGATGCGCATCTATACGCAAAATCTGCGGGGTAATGTCAGCGCGTACGCCCATTAAGCGACCAGTCAACTGATCGATAATCTTAAAGGTTTGGCGTTTTAGATCTTCTGATGCATCACTTAGCAAAGACTCAGTAAACTCGATCATCGGTGGACAAACCAGCTGATAACCATGAGTAATAAGCTGCTCGATTAACTGATGTCTAAGCACTTCTTGCTTATGCGCATCTTCAAACAGGACATCAACCACCCCATCAGGCAATAGCCAACTATTGGCAACATTACTGCCAAAGTTACTCAAATATGGCATACGATTGGGTGCAGCACTGTTTTCGGCAGGCTGAGACACTGTTTCATTGGTAGAGTTTGGCTGGTCAGGTTTTGCAGAATCAGAACTAACAGACACAATAAATCCTTGTTTGGCGTATCGCTTACCAAAAACGCGGTACTGATGCGGTACTTAAAGGGTGATTTGCCGGGTATTGACGCTGTGTGTGTTTATTTTTAACGCGCAACATCATTGACCCAATTATTTATAAACAAACCAGGTAACCGCAAAAGGGTGAATAATAAGTATAATTTAGAATGATAAGACGAGTATCTTTATGCGCTAAAAAATTGCGACAAATAATCAAGGCACTTTATGCTTTAGTTTAGCATAGCACTCAAGGTTCGCCTAGTGACAATTAGCCACAATCACTATCTAATTACAGTTCAATTGCCGCTTATTAGCTTAGCAGATGTGACAGTCATCATTGATGTGTTTGGCTCAATATTGAGCGAATAGCCGAGAGGTTTATTTTTTGTTAACCATAAGATAATGAGCGTGATTACGACAGCGTCATCAACACAGACTCATGATACACTAACACATATTTTTATCTCGGAATCCTTATGTCATCTGATTACCATCCAAACCCTGCCATCAACCAAACCAATGTCTTAGGCACCGCACTTGCCAGCTGTTGTTTCGATCCCATCACTGGCTATTATCGCAATGGTTTTTGTCATACTGGCAACCATGATGTCGGTCAACATACCGTCTGCGCCAAGATGACCAGCGAGTTTTTAAACTTCTCTGCCAGTCGCGGTAACGACCTGATTACCCCACTACCTGAATACAACTTTCCTGGTCTCAAACCTGGCGACTACTGGTGCATCTGCGCGCTACGTTGGGTTGAAGCATTGGACTTCGATATTGCACCGCAAATCAAACTAGAAGCATGTCACGAAAGCCTATTGGCATTGGTAGATATCGATACGCTAAAAAGCTACGCCCTATAGAAACCTATGCCCTATAGATAATATTGGCACACGATAAAACCGTAGTAGCGTTCACAGCATATTTGGATTATTGAAGTTTTTTATTATATGACAGGAAAGTATATGGAAAATGATAATAATCAATTGATTAAAAAAACGGCTCATATTGCGCCTGATTCCAATATGAATCATATCTACGCCAATATGAATGACAAGCATCTCTATTTGGACGATGATGATAGCTATATTTATGGTGATGTGGATGCCACCACTGAAGACACTATCGAGACCATGACGGTCTACGATCCTGACTCTGAACGCTATGAAGATATTGATTCATCAAGTGCAGGCGAAGTTGTCAATTGCTACGCTTACTCACGTAAAACAGGTGAGAATCTTAATAGAGTGGCGCTCAATGATGTGAGTCGTACGCTAGGTAATAACGGTCAATTTATTTGGCTTGGGCTATATGATCCAAGCTTAGAAACCATGGTCAAAGTAAAAGAAGCCTTTGACCTGCATGAGCTTGCGATTGAAGATGCCTTTGCTGATCATCAACGCGCCAAGGTCGAAAACTACGATAATGATATGGTCTTTGTGGTGCTACGTACGGCCAAGCTAGAAGACAATGTCATTCGTTATGGTACTACTGCGATATTTATGGGTAAAAACTACCTCATTACGATTCGCAATGGCCCGTCAAACTCTTATGCGCCAGTACGTGAGCACTGCCATCGTCGCCCCGAAAAGTTACGCATGGGGCCTATCTTTGTACTGCACGCTATCCTCGATTTTATCGTTGATAACTATATGCCGATTACCGATCGATTGGGCCGTTACTTGCGCGAGCAGGAGCGCTATGTATTTACTTCTGAGTTTGATAAAGGCACCCTAAAAAACCTCTACGAGCTCAAGTCACAACTGGTACATATGCGTGCCATTATATTACCTGTGCAAGACATCTGTAGCTTTTTTATTAATCATAAGAAAAGTGAGATTGTCTCTGGGTTTTCTCAAGCCGCTAAGCCGTACTTTCGCGATGTGAACGATCACCTGTTGCACTCACTAGATGCTATTAATGGCCTCAATGAAATGCTGAGCGTGGTGATGAATACCTATATGGCGATGGTCAATATGGGTCAGAATGAAGTGGTGCGTAAGCTCGCTGCATGGGCAGGTATTCTAGCAGTGCCGACAGCCATCGCTGGCATCTATGGCATGAACTTTGATTTTATGCCTGAGCTTCATTGGAAATACTCTTACCTTGTCATCATGGCCATTATTATCGCCTTATGTAGCTATCTGTACTATAACTTCAAAAGATTGAAATGGTTGTAATACCAAATGCCATCCGTAAAAAAAGAGCAACCACTGGTCGCTCTTTTTTTATGTTGCTATCTTTTTGTATTGCTATCTAATTATTCACGGCGATGCTTAGTATGGCTATCAGGCGCTTGAGCATTATCAGGCAACAATGCTTTAACCGTTAGGTTTGCATGTTGTTTATCGAGATTGTCTTCTGGGCGACCAAACGTTTTTGCTGTCCAAGTCAAGATTACAATAGAGCCGCTTAGTAGCATGATGGCCACGGAAATTGTCGCTAGTAGCCATAAATGGAAATAGTCTGAAACAGCCTGCACATCAACCACCAAATGTCGTGATAAAGCCGTTATGGCAATAAATATCAAAAACTGTACTGGCAGACGGTGGGTTTTAAAGTAGATACCTATCATGGCCAGTAGCTCAAGGTAAATAAATAACATTAATATGTCTTTTAGATCCGCTGAACCCTTTTGGACAATATAAATAAACTCTTTACCTGCGGTCCAAACGACAACCACACTGATTAGAAATAAAATAACGTAATGACAGACATCGACAAACTCTCTACCAATACCTTGTAGTCGCTCATGAACACCTACGTTTTTTTTAGCCATGTTTAGGTCCTATCAACTGAAATGTGGTTGATTTAGCCTGAGTTTACGTTACCTCAGGCCCCTTATATATCGGCAATCAGTATTCGTATGACTATCTTTTTAGTCTTTATTCAAACCCGCTGATTTTTCAGCAGCATCGACCGTTTGGCGAATAAGCGTGTTGATAGTCATTGGGCCAACGCCGCCTGGCACTGGCGTATAAGCACTGGCAATATTTTCCATGCCTTTCATTTCGATATCACCAACACCGCCATCATCTGTCGGATGGAAACCCGCATCAATGACAACCGCTCCTGCTTTGATCCACTCCGCTTTAATCAGCTCAGGTACGCCTACCGCACCAACCACGATATCTGCACGCTTAATATGCGCTGCCAAATCTTGAGTTCTTGAATGGCAGATCGTCACCGTACAGTTAGCATTCAATAGCATCATCGCCATTGGCTTACCTAAGATAGCACTACGCCCTACGACTACTGCTTCTTTACCTGATAGATCGATATTATGATGCTCTAACAAATGCATGATGCCCTGCGGTGTGCATGATCCATAAGCTGACTGCTGCATGGCCATACGACCAAAACCAAGACAAGTCACACCATCGACGTCTTTTGCTAAGTCAATCTGCTCAAAACAAGCACGCTCATCGATATGCTCAGGAACAGGATGCTGTAGCAAAATGCCATGTACATCTGGATTGCTATTTAACTCATCTATCTTTGCCATGAGCTGCTCAGTGGTCGTGGCACTTGGCATCTCAACGCGTATAGAGTCCATGCCAACACGCTTACAGGCATTGCCTTTCATACGAACATAAGTGGCAGAGGCTGGATCGTCACCAACCAATATCGTCGCTAAGCTTGGGGTGCGGCCAGTCTTTTCCTTAATCGTATCTACGCGCGTGCGCAGATCCTGTTCTATTTGTTTGGCAAGTGCTTTGCCGTCCAAAACGGTGGCGGATTCTTGGGCAGTAGACATAGTAACTCCAATAGAGGGTACGATATAAAAAAATAAAGACAGCGCGCGCAAATACTTTGCATGCCTGTCCTTTGGTTCGTCAATCTTTGACTAAGAGTAATATTGTACCTGTGTACGCTACAAAATCCTAGCGTAAGATAAAGCCTGCACACTGATAATTTTTTATAATAAGTGAATTAAACAGTATTACTTATATAGGCAAATGTACTTTATGCTTTTAGTAAGAGCAGCATCGACCACAAAGTAAATTTCTAAAAATAATCATTCATTATCATGTTATTTGTCCATCGAACCAAATACGCTGTCGATCGCCTGTATCGTCAGTTCAATTTCAGTCGCCGTAAGCGTAGGATGCACGAGAAACATTAGACTACTCTCTCCTAACTGCTTTGCTATTGGCAATCTAACACTTGGACGTAACCCTGTATTATCAAAGGCCTTCTCCAAATAGACTTCTGACGCAGATCCAGAGAAGCAAGGCACACCTTGATTGTTAATTGCTTCAATAATACGGTCACGTGTCCAACCAGTAGGTAGATTATCGGACTGCACATAGACATATAATTTGTAGTAAGCATGGTCAGTGTTGGAGAACTGCGCTAAATGCTCTAGTCTCGGCACGATAAGATAACCTTTGGACTCCCATTTACTGCAGGCCTCTAGTATGGCTTGCGCATTAGCAGTCCGTTTGGCTGTCCATTCATTCATTTTCTCCAGTTGAATACGCCCCAAAACGCCTTGCATCTCAGTCATACGCCAATTGGTGCCAAAGCTTTCATGCAGCCAGTTGTATCCGGGTGATTGCTCCGTTTCATAGACTGCAGCATAGCTCTTACCATGATCCTTATATGCCCACATTTTACGCCATAGCAGCTCGCTATCAGTGGTGACCATACCGCCCTCACCTCCTGTGGTCATAATCTTATCTTGGCAAAAACTCCATGCCCCAATATGACCAATACTGCCCACGCTTCGCCCTTTATATCGTGCGCCATGAGATTGTGCGCAATCTTCAATAACATATAAGCCATGCTCATCTGCCAGTGCGATAATACTGTCCATATCGCATGGCCAGCCAGCTAAATGGACGCACACGATACCTTTCGTCTTGTCGCTTAATACAGCTGTGATGGTCTCAGCAGTGATATTGCCAGTTGCTTCATCGACATCTGCAAAGATGGGGGTCGCACCTGCATTAACGATTGATGAGATACTAGCAATAAAGGTACGCGGTGTGACAATGACCTCATCACCTGCACCTATATCAAGTGCTTGTAACGCGACATCCAATGCTAGGGTACCATTGCCCAACGCTATTGCGTATTTACTACCTGTCCAGTCAGCAAACTCTCGCTCAAACTGACGACATTCTTCGCCTGTCCAATAATTGACTTTATTAGATAGTAGCACTCGACTGACAGCGTCAGCTTCATGCTGCGTAAATTTTGGCCAAGGTGAAAAAGGGGTATTTAGCATATGTTCCTCTATGGTACTTATGTCTAATGTTGTGTCACGCTCTACGATAAACTGCTCACTATGTTATTAATCTTTTTATCTCTCACGACTTTTCTAATACTTAATGTCTTTTGATTAGCTGTATTGCTATCAGCAAAGAGTACTTTTAAAGCATTTCTTTATTAATACTATTGCCCATGAATTTACTCATAGTCGCTTCACCCTCAGCACTAATACCATCTTTGATAATAACTTTTTTTACTGTTTTAAATAAAATCTTGATATCCAACCACAGCGACTGATTGTCAACATACCATGTATCCAATGCAAACCTCTCATCCCATCCAATAGCATTGCGACCATTGACTTGAGCGTAACCTGTAATACCTGGACGAACGTCGTGTCGGCGCGCTTGTTCATCATTATATAAGGGCAAATATTCCATCAATAATGGTCGCGGGCCCACTAAACTCATATCACCTTTTATGACATTCCAAAGCTCAGGCAGCTCATCAAGGCTGGTGTTACGCAGCGCTTTACCAAACGATGTCAATCGCGCGCCATCTTCCAAAGGGTTGCCATCTGCGTCTATATCATCCTTCATGGATCGAAACTTTATCATCTCAAATGGCTTGCCATACAGACCTGGACGAATCTGACGAAATAGAACAGGCGCGCCAAGATTTTTACTCACCTTATATGCAGTTGCAGCATAGACAGGAGACAGCACTACTAACGCTGTCGTTGCACCTACAATGTCAAATAGTCGTTTTATCATCTGTTAGACCTTATTTGTATGGTGTAGATAAAAATCCAAATAACTCTGCCATAGTTCTTTTTGTTCGAAGTGCTGAACCGCCCAAGCTCTCGCTTCAGAGTACTTATCTTTAAAACTGGTATCAGTGATTGCTTGTTTGATGGCTTTTGTCACGGACACAGTGTCTTTTAACTGGAACTTTTGGCCGCTGATGTCTTGTTTTACACTATCTTTTACACCCACCACATCATAGGCAAACGTTGGCACACCGCAACTAGCTGCTTCGATAGCAACATTCCCAAAACCCTCTCGGTAGCTTAAAAATAGATGCAAATCAGCACACTGAATTACCTCTTCTACTTTTGGATTGGCTGGTATATATACGCCTTTACCCTCTCTCATTATTCTATCAACGACCGACTTGCCGATGTCATCTTCGAAGTCTCCGATGAACATAAAGTGAATATTCTCTGATTTAAGGCTTTCTGATATCTCACTAATATCTTTTAGGCCTTTGTCTTCACAAATTCTACCGACAACACAAATTACAAAAGCGTCTACAGGCACTCTATACTGTCGTCTTAATTTTTGTTTTTCCATCTGTTCTACCGGTCTGAGCACATCAATATCAATACCGTTAAATGAACCATTATCGATGACACGTGCCTTATTTTTTTTCAGGAGATTCTCTGACAAGCAAACATTTACTAAGGAATCAGAAACGAATAGAACCTCATGAGAAAGACCAAAGCTAAGTTGATCAAGACTCTGAAAAGCGCGCTTCTTTAGGCCTGAAAAATTCTCATAGGCTCGTCCCACACTAAAAGCAACTCTTCTCTTTTGCATAGTGAGTGCGCTGGCTATGCTTCCTAACAATAAAGCCTTTGGTGTTAAATAAACCACAATATCAAATCGTCTAGTAAACAGGTAACGAGTCAATAGCACTAATGACTTGGCATCTTGTACTACAGAAGGCTTGCGCTGAAAATTTAAATCAACTACTTCTCCTAGATTACGAGCTCGTAAAATATCTAGCTGCTCTCTACTACCGCCACAGATTAACGTAATCTCAAAGTTTGAAGAGTCTCTAATATATTCAAGCTGATTGCGATATAACACATTAAAAGAAACGGCGTCCGTCATAATAAAGCATATTTTTGGTTTCATTTAAGCACCTCATTATTACTTCATTGATAAATTTATTCAGCAACCAAACCATTAACAACCGCTTGATGGTTTTCTTGGAGCTCCTCGGACATCGTTATTTTGTTTCTCTTATTGGCTATTTTTTGCAAGAGCCCTAGCGAGTCTAATAACCTTACCGCGCCTACTTTTGCTTCTAACTTAGCACTGTCGACGATATTGGTTTTTTTATACTCACTATATGTTGTAAGACTATCTTTGTAAGATCGAACGATTTTTGCCAATGATAGATTACCCTCTTCTCTATAGTAATAGAGCAAGTCTGGGAGCACAGCTAAGCGCAAATCCTGTTTGGATATGGCTCTGCACCACAGGTCATAGTCTTCAGATCGTGGATAGTTCTCATTGTATCTATTACGCTCATACCAGCTTTTTTTTGCCAAAATAGACGCATGGACAATGGGATATGCAGTCTCCACACTCTCAAATTTTGCATATAAATCGTCTACATGACGACAGCCATACACTTTGTTTTGAGCATCAATAGATACTACGCCAGTCGACACCAAGTCGTAACTGGGATTGTCCTTTAGAAAGCTTATTTGAATAGCCAATCTATCTGGATGAATGAGGTCATCAGCATCCATACGGGCAATGTAATCATATTTTGATTCATCAATAAGCTGGTTCAGACGAGCAGGCAGTTTCTTGTTGGAACCATCAGATATCACTCTTATTCTGCTATCAATCTTCTCAAACTGTTTGGCTATTGCTAGCGAGTTGTCTGTAGAACCATCATCTATCAAGATAAGCTCCCACAGCTCGTGTGTCTGCGCCCATATCGACTTTATGGCTGTTGCCAAATAGGCTTCAGCGTTATAGATAGGAATGCCAATTGAGATATAAGCGTGACTTTTCATCAGAACACCTCAAACATAGGATTGATAATATAAGGACTCAGATCGCTGAACTTTGATGTCGTCAATATGAAATACGCAAGGAAGATAAACACACTGATGATATAGACATAAATGTTATTTATCTTTTTCAAAACCACTGGCAGTAACAAAACCAAAGTCCATGTGAAATACGAAATGATTCTTTGCGGCCCTGAGGCGCTCGTACCTAACAGCGCTAGCGGTATGACAAAAACCACGCCTGATGCATAAAACATCAATAGCTGTTGAAAACTTTTGTCTCTGATTTTATATACATAGCTCGCAATAATGATGAGAAGCATAAGGGCTGTGTAAAACCCAAGTGTCAAAAACCCGCCCGACTCTTCAGATACTTTTGCATAGTCTTCATATCGATCATTAGTAGATGAAATATAAGATACGAGTAACCTACTAACGAATAACGACCCAAAAAATGTCGCAAATATTTTATAAGCTGGCTTCACTCTCAAATTTACAATGAAATAAAATGGAATGATAAATAAAGCCGTGATATGAAAAAGTGATGCAATGGCACATATCAATAGATAAGGAAAAAACCGTTTCTCTAATAGGTAAGGAATAGCCAACGTAAACAAAGCCATTGCGATTCCTTGACGCAACCCATTGAATGAAAAGGTATAAACACCTAGCGTAATAAACAGAAATACAGAGAGCCAATAGTTCACACTGTATCTTTTGATGACTTTTAAATAACAATAGACGATAATCAAACTGGTGATAATTAGTAGCCAAAAATAGTTATTCGTCACATGCAGTAATGAATACTCAAATAACTGGTAACCGTACTCAACATCTTCATTGAATCTAAAGGACTCAGGACTCAATTTGTTATTAAAATTTCTGGTATAGTTTGCAGTATCCGTACCGACCCAATAACTACGACCGCCTGCGAACAGCGCTAAAGTAATTAAAGGCAGCCAAAAAGACGTACGATTGAGAGATTTTTTCTCCAGTACTATCCAGAAAACAACAAGGCTAAGGACCAACAGATAAGGAAGCATTTAACCCTCTATAAAGTAGCTGAATATTAAGTAAAAGCCTTATCGCATATTCAAATACATTTGCGTTAACTTCTGCGAATTGGTTGCGGCGCTAAAACCATGTACATTTAGCGCATTCATTATTTCTGCTTCATTGGATATTGGAGGCTGAAAACTCAGCAAACTATCCACCCAAACATTGGCTGACTGTATAGGCAAAAAACATACAAGTCCAAGTCCTAAATCTACTTCAGGTGATACTTGATCAGAAACTAATGCCATAAGTCCTACTGTCTGGCTTTCTACTAAGACCACTGGGAAACCTTCATGCAGGGATGGCATAATCATATAGTCAGCGCTGGCCATTAACTCAGTAATATCAGTACGCATACCCAAAAACTTAATATTACCCCCTAAGGTTTGCTCTTTCACTTGTCGTCTTAATTTATCTTCCAATGGACCTTGTCCAACGATATATAAGGTAAAGTCGATCTGACGTTTTTTCAGCTGCTCAGCGATTTCTAAAGAAAACTGATGGTTTTTAACCTCATTGAGACGACCAACTTGGATGATTTTTAACCCTTCATCTCCAAGTCTTTTAGCACCAAACTCCTGATTGATATAATGCCGTGATTGGTTAGCGACTGATATCATCTTCTGTATATCAACAGCATTGGGCAGTAGCCACACATCTTTTGTAGTACCAAATAGGTAGTTTGCAGCATGATCACCGCAGCTGATTCTCTTAGTAGCCAATGTACGATTGGTAATTAATGCCCATTGTTCATATATTTTTTTAATAATATTGGTTTTACCATTACTGGTGCTATGAGAGTGAGAAATGCGATGCGGCACGCCAGCACCTTTAGCAGCCAACAGATGAAAGGCATTGTTTAATAGCATATGAGCATGAACGATTTGATAATCAGGCTGCTGTTTAAGGAATTTTTTAAGTTTGAGCATGCGCGTTAATGAATGACCAGCTAAAATCGGTATAACCCTACCGCCCAACGCTGTTATCTCAGCATCATAGTCGCCGATCTCGTTGGTAAAAGTGACAAAATCAAACTGAATCTGGCTATGATCTATATGACGATATAAATTCATAAGCATGGTCTCTGCCCCAGCACGATCCATTTTTCCCACTATGTGCAGCACTCTTCGGATAGTCATATCATTTACCTTTTAAGAAACATAAAGCCAACTTTGCTTCTCATAACTATTTCCAATTTGCTTCCTTTTAGTTTTGCTTCTTTCTCTAGTGCTTGACGAAGCACCTGCATTATAGGCAGCGCAATTTGGCTTGGCATACGTACTATATTGCTGATCAATATATTCCTTAACGTCCACTTATTCTGATAACCTTTTAGTCGTAGCGCTTTATCTGCTTTTTTAGCTTGTACTAATGCCTTTACTAAATACTCATTGTCTATACGGGTGAGAATGCTCCAATGACTCTGTCTGATTTTATTGGCAAGTATCTTTTTAACGTCATCCGCTTGATAGTCTTCTACTAGACTCATGACTTTTGAATGAATAATAAATAGGTCTAATAGCTTTTTATCTGTTGAACCCGTAATCGACGTGCCTCGCTGTCTATACAGGTAAAAATTAATAGGCAACTGATATCTAACCTTAGTAGATAAGCCAAGATGCCAATGGAAAGGCCAATCCTCATAATACAAACCCACTGGAAAATTTAGAGAAGCCGTTTGCACGACACTAGATTTAATAAATTTTAGCCACGCAAAATGCGGTAGGCTGAAATACGAATCTTCTATCTTGGTTGTCTCGGATACCAAGCTAGCAGCTGGATACGGTAGTTCATTCTCTGCTGCTCCCTCTCTAAACGGTGCAAAACCATATGTCACTACTTCTGCATTCGTAGTAAGAGCACAATCTACACAAGCTGCTACTAAGCGAGTATCTACAATGTCATCGGAATCCACAAACATCATATAATCGCCTACTGCAGATTTAATACCAGTATTGCGAGCAGCAGAAAGACCACTGTTTTTATTATGTTGAATGACTCTGATACGCTTATCTGTGAGATGTAAGGCAAGCGCTTGTTTTGAATTATCAGTAGAGCAATCTTCAACGACAATAATTTCAATATTCTTATAGGTTTGCTGCTTGATAGATTCTAAGCACGCGTCGATATATAGTGCGACGTTATATACTGGCACGATAATGCTCACTAATGGCTCTGCTATGCTAGTCATATAATCACCACCGATTTTTCTAAATCATGGTATTCATTGATATGAACGGTTGACTCAGTCATGGTGCCATGAGACAGGTATAGCAGTTTGTCGATATGTTTCGAAATCTCAGCAACCTCATCTAATTCTAAAAACACAAGTCTTGGATGGTTACGTAACCAGTCTAACTGCGTTTGCCTTATCTTATGATTGGAGTTCGGCAATACCAAGCAAGGTGTACCCGATAGTAAACATAAAATCATGCCATGTAGGCGGTCAGTCACGACCAATTTTGCAGCACGAAACTGGCTAAGCTTGTCAGTCAATAATTTTTTGCAATGTGCTTCGTCCAATTGAGAGCCGCCAGCATGAGTATCTGTCTTTTCAATATGATAGCCAGTATCTGCTAAGGCTTTGTCTATCATTGCATACTGCTCACCTGATAGCGCAGCTTCCTTGTCATCTCGTAAGCATCGCAGAATAGTTGAAGACTCTACGTCATTTGTCGTCCCAAGTACTGCTGCGTTTGCACTCATAACGATATCTGGCACAAGACCAACATGGACATTGCTATACTCAGCAAAAAGCTTGATAAGTTTGGCCGCTGTCATCGACTCTCTAGCGAAAATGTGTATATCTGGATGCTTGGCGTAGACCTTTACGATACGATGCAATGCTCGCTTAGACTTAGCAGAATCACTCCAATCCAATGTCTGAGGAAAACAAACAATGCGATTCGCAGGAAACGTATTGATAACTAATTGGCGCAGCTCTTCAATATCAGGATACGAGCTACCCATATTGCCTCCCCCAATAATAGTGACAATATCCCTCTGTTGTATTTGTTGTTTAATCGAATTAAGCACCAATCTGGTTTGACTAATAGGAACACTGACAACTTCATAATCAGTCATCACATGTTGCAAATATTGCTTTTGAGCATAAGAGATAGCAATATCACCAATATTGCCGTAGTCAGCTGCCAGAAAAATGAAGCATCGATTACTACTAGGTAAAGGCAAATCTCGCGCGCCCATATAAGTAACTAAGTGTTTTTTTAGTCTAAGTGGTATGAGCTTTTTTATGGCGGTAGTATTCATTTTTGACACTCCCCTATTTATTTCTCATTAACATCTTTTTCACCCACATACGACGCCCTGAGCCTTCAGGGAATAAAAAAGCCAACGGAGGACCTCGTTTAATAACTTTTTGAACCTGCTCTACCCACTTATCGTCTATACCTACAGCTATCATCTCGTCGCAAATACGTTCCCACTCCAAAACTATAAAACTACTAGATAATCTCATATTTTTAAGAATTTCTTTGTTAAGTGGAGAGCTAAAACAAACAGGATCTGATATACCAGCAACTAAGAAGTTAAGACGTGTTCTAACACATTTTTCACAGCGACCGCAGTTACGATTACTTTCAGCACCCTCCCAACAAACCCTTAGGTTGCTCACTCCGCTTGACCACCTTGAAATAATTTTAATTTTCTCTGATCGGTCAAAACCACACCCATCATGCATAATTTTAAATTCTCCAGAACTTAGCATAGGGTCTAGCATTGGATGATCTCCCATAGGCGTAAACAACTCATTGTATGAAGGCCCACTTGCAATGAGACCAGTTCCTGCATACTTACTAAAAGCACATAAGACCGACGCAAGAGCGGAACCAAAGTAATTTTCCCAATTAATATCCCAAAGTTCACGTATATTAGTACGCACAATAAACAGGCTCAGCTGCAGATCTTTTAATGCACGATTTGCCAGACATTGGGCACCAGAGAATCCTTTTTTATCAGAAATCGAAATATCAAAACCATGTATAAAAATACCAGCTTTGAGTAACTGTGTGCCATATCTTACTTTACCTGTAGCATGGCGATAAGCGGAAAACTGAGCATCAGCGCCACCAGAAAATGCTAAAATAGATCCCTCCACTCGTCCTTCTTTTTCTCTAACCCTTTCAACTTCTATATCCACTAAGAAAAACTGCTCTGGGCACCACTTCTTCCAGACATGTTGCAGCTCAGTAAGATTAGCAAGTAACTCACTAGAGACACTACCATGGACAATAATATTAGCTTTCATTTGCATGGCTGGTAGTAATACAGCAAGCAAGTAAGAGTCACAGTTGTGGTCCTCTGGCAAAGATAGCTCAGTCGGATATAAAAACCATAGCTCTTTCTCGATAATTGTGTCGTTTACTGTTGTCTGCTGGATCAAGCAAGACCGCTTCTGCGCACTATCTTCAATCTTTAGAACTTGAGGAAACAAATCAATCTTGAGCATAGTCATTCACCTTTTCTTTATACCAAGAAATTTGAAGCAGCATCAGTGTCATAACATACCAACGCTGCGAAAAACATGAAATCAAGATGCGAATACCTCGTGCTGGATGTCGTTGATAATAATGCGGCAAACAGTTTTGATAAACGAAAGACTGGCGTATTTTAATTAGCTCTGCACGACGCTTTTTCATATCAATATGCACCAAATTATTAAGTAAATAGGGCAGCATATGCTCAACATAGCTACGAGCAAAGTCTGAGAAAAGCACTTGCTTTTCAATAGAGCTGGTAGGCCAATCGTATGCTTTGACTCTAGCACTATAATGCGCTTCAATGGACTCTAAAAGATCGGGTTTATAATGTGAGCTTGTCAAAGAAGTCATACTTTCATAGTAATTATATGGACAATCTGGCACCACAGATAAGTGGCTAGCCTTACTCAAACACTCGACATTGAAAATTGAATCTTCACCAAACTTGACATCGCAATTGAATCTCAAACCTTCTATTAAATTCCTACTATAGACCTTAGTACAAGCGTACCAATATATATTTCTGTGTTCGGTCCCTTTCAATTGTATCTTATTAATTTCTTGTCTAGAGTATTCAGCTAAATCGTTCTCTCTTTCGATGATTGAGCCATCTAGCATCACACGCTTATGACCGAAAACCAACATCTCAACATTTGAAGTAATAGCTTTTTCAACCACAAAGTCAAAATACCAATCATCAATGGTGTCATCTGCATCTATAAACGTGATGTAGTTACCACTTGCAATATCAAGCCCAGTATTACGAGCGTCTGCCACGCCGCCATTTTTTTGATATATCACCGTTATCCATGCCCTATCACTTTCCCAGCTATGCAATAACCTAGCTGTTTCATCTTTAGAACCGTCGTCAATGATTATCAACTCAATCTCATGGTTTTTCTTAGCTGTTTCAATACTATCAATGCACCGATCAATAGTAGCGGCGGCGTTAAACGCGGGAATAATAACTGATATCATATGGAACCTCTTAAGGTGAAATCTCTAGAAATTATCCTGTAAGTTGCTTGGAATAACTAAAGGCAATCAGCCTATCGCTTCATTTCGTAAGCATCATTTAGCTGCCGAAAAGCGACATAAACGATAGATAAACTAAGCAAGACCCCAACAAATGAGAACAGGGCAATGGCGACCATATCTGACTCAAAAACGTAAAAACCTATATACAACGCTGCAGCACGAAATGTCACTGCAAAAATCTCTCTAATCAAAAGAAAGCGCTGCAAACGTAATGCTGGCAATGCTGCAGTACTCGCACCCGACACCAAGCTGGTCAAAAGCCAAATAGAAAGCCACTGTGAATAACTACCTGCTAATGCCCACTCTGCGCCAAACACTAAAGAAAAAAGATAATCGCCAAAAACGAACACTGTACCGAATGGAACAATACCAACCACCAATAGAATTACCGTCACTTTTAATAAAAATTGATAAGCTTCTGGTGACTTTGCTGTGATCGCACGCGTAATCTTAGGATAGAAAACCTCTCCAACAGCTTGGCCTAGCAACATCGCTGGTGCACCAAGTACAAGAATAGCCAACGAATACTGCCCAGCAGAAGAAGCACTAAATAGTGATGCTAACAAGATAGTTGGCAACCCTACTGAAGCAGCATTAAGCATACTCTGTGGCATGCGATATATGGCAAAGTCACGCTGAGATATAGCGGCGTTACGGATACCAATCGTGCCAAACCAATTTCGGACATTTAATACACCAATCCTAGGCACACGGAGCATTTGCATTATAAAATTCGTGATCTGCCCTGCTATCGTTAATAAAATAAGCAACATACCAGAGGGGGCCCACATACCCCCTATCAACTTACTGGTATCTGTCACAAGCTTGCTCTCTACATATGCACGAGCTTTGGCTTTAAACAAACCTACCCTGATAGCAGACTGATCAGCAACAGATAGAAACGCGCCAGCCAATAGCGTCAACGGTATGAGATACAACATATATGGTGCACTTTCCATACCCGTCCATCGTGCCAAATAAACATTGCCGAAATAGACAGCGATGAACGCTATAGCCGCTATAAACAAACTGAGCAATACAGACAATCTGATAATGGCAGCGGCATCCTCGTCACTGTCAGGCATCACAATGGCATTGGCATAACCCATGGTCGCAATCGGAGTAATAATACTGATGACTGCGGCAAATGCGGCAGCGATACCAAAATCTTCAGGACTATATAATCTGGTGAGAAACGGCATAAAGACCATAGCGATTGCCTGACCAGCAGCAATACCGCCGCCAACCATGGCCACATCTCGTACAAAGTGACTGGCTTTCAATCGACTGATTACGCTCTGTATCGATAAAAACACTTCAGAGGCCATTACTCATCATCCAATTTGGTATGTCACAGCATTTATATAAATCATCATATCCTAAACAATCTTACCAATAAATGATTTCATCATCTCTTCAATATCAACCTTATCACCGCTATTTAATACCCTTACTTAGTATCATTACTACTACTTAACCGACCACCTCTAACTGCTCTACATCTGTCTTTGTGACATCAGCTTCATCGCCTTCTCGGTAGCCTTCAACGAAGGTCCTAAACTGTGCTTTCAACCATTCAATATCGTGCCGCTTTGATCTTTCGATAAACTCAAACAAGATAGCTTCGATGTCTTCCAATGGAAAACTATGCTCCATTGCTTGCATAATGAGTGGATGAAACGTGGTTTCTATGTTGTCGGCACCAATGATTAACTCTTCATAGAGCTTTTCACCTGGTCTCAATCCAGTAAACACAATTTCGATATCACCATTAGGGTTCCTCGCATCTTTTAGCTCGCACCCTGTCAGACGAATCATACGTTTTGCAAGATCCACAATTTTGACGGGCGCACCCATATCAAGCACAAATACTTCACCACCGAACGCCATAGCCCCTGCTTGAATAACTAAACTGGCCGCTTCTGGTATGGTCATAAAGTAGCGCGTGATGTCTGGATGGGTGATGGTAATCGGACCACCCTGCTCAATTTGTTTGGTAAAAAGTGGTACCACAGAGCCTGATGAACCTAAGACATTACCGAAACGCACCATACTAAAACACGTATGACTATTGCTTTGGCTCAGTCCTTGGCAGACAAGCTCAGCCAAGCGTTTGGAGGCTCCCATCACGTTGGTCGGCCGCACTGCTTTGTCAGTAGAGATCAGTACAAACGTATCAACATGAGCCCTTATCGCAGCACAAGCACAATGATAGGTACCTTTAGTATTGTTGATTGTGCCTTCAAATGGATTGGACTCGACAATCGGTACATGTTTGTATGCAGCAGCGTGATAAATCGTTTTTATATGGTATTTTTCGAATATATTGATTAATTTTTTTTCGTTACCCACGCTTCCAATGATGCTGACAATCTCAGTATCTTGATATTCAATATTACTAATGACATTACTAGCGACAAGGCTTCTAAGCTCTTGATCAATTGTGTACAAGGCATATTCAGACTGCTCGTATAATACCAAACATGCAGGTTTATTTTTCATGATTTGTCTGCATAACTCACTTCCAATAGAACCTCCTGCCCCTGTCACGAGTACGTTTTTACCCGTAATGTTTTTTTGGAGGAGCTCAGCAACTGGTTCGACAGTCTCTCTTTCAAGCACATCTAATATATCGACTGGCCGTATATGGCTGACTGTTACGATCTCATCAGCAAGCTCTCGTAAGCTCGGTAAATCTTTTAATTTGACAGAAACGCCTGACAGGCTATCCATAATCTGTTTTTTACGACCACGGCTCATAGAAGGTATTGCCAAAATCACTTGCGCGACATTTAATTTTTCTATCAACCAAGGTAGCGCATGAGCGGCATATATTTTTTTACCATGTAAATAAGCCCCTATCAGCTGCGGATCATCATCGATATATGCCACTACATTGTATTTATGAGAATGTCTCAAGCTCTCTAATAGCTCTCTACCAGCCGATCCTGCACCATAAATAATCACGTTATCACAGCAACTATCTAGGCGATCTTGACTGTCTGGTTTCTGTAGTCGATTCAGCAACCCGCGAATCATTAGCCGACTGTTCCATAACCAAATAAAAAATAAGAACAAAAATATGATTGGCGCTGAGCGCGGCATCATTGATACTGGGTTCACATAAATGATGAACTGATAAACGATAATAAGTAATAAAAACAACTGTAGTACTCGACCCATCGCCGCATCGAAAAATCCTCTAGAGGCGCCTCTATAAAAGCCAATCAGATATAAGCTGACGACAGGTATCAATGCATAAAAAGCCAACACCATAGGGCCAATTTGATCATCGACATAACCCTGACGCAGTGCCAATGCCGCTACCAAGCAAAGGACAGCAATTGAAAAGTCGATGCCAAATAAGATAGAGCATTTAGCAAAGCGTGGTAAGGCTAATAAAAACAGCGTCATACGCTTCGACCATCGATTGATATCGCTTGGCGTGTGATAAGCATTGTTAGACTCTGTTTTTATAAACATAAGATCCACCTACTTAAGTTATGTCGCTCGTTTGCCATGGACAATGGACAGTAACTAACTACGAATTGTGTCCATAAGCATAATGGTAGTGATAGCTGTACCTGTTCAAGATACTTTGCTGTATGTCATTTAAGATGATGCCATCTACTTGTACGTTTGCTTTACTCATCTGTTTGATGGCATAGACCAGCTGGCCTTCTACTGAATGATCAAATTTGGTGACGATCAGTACTTTGTCTGCGTGCTGTGCCAGCACCATGGCATCTGATGCAGCCAAAATAGGTGGCGCATCGATAACGATATAGTCGTACTTCGTTTTGAGCGCTGCCATCAAATGATTGAACCTCTCTCCTATCAATAACGAAGTCGGATTATGCGACGGTCGTCCCCGCGATATAAGGTCGATATGCTCCATACCAGTCGGCTGAATAAAGCTCTCAAGGTTTAACTTAGTCATATCACTATCTAATCGAGGCTCATTATCTGTTAGAGAGCTATCTTTATCCTGCAGTAAGTAGTCTGTGAGACCACTGTCTGGACTCATACCAAACATTTTGTGCAGCTCTCCTAAACGCATATCTCCATCGATAATCAGCACTTTTTTGTCAAGCTGTGCAAATACTTCAGATAAATTGGCCGTAATAAAAGATTTACCGACACCTGGGCTTTCTCCAGTGATTAATATGGTCTGAGCAGAATTTTTATCTACTGTCTTCGGCGTCTTACCGAATAAAAGGTTTGTCCGTAAATTTTTAATTGCTTCATAGCTCAAGCCGTTGTGATCAACATGAGCAAGCATCCGACCAGTATTTTTTTTGTTCCTACCTAACTTAGATATCGAGGTCGAACGTGGAATCGTTGCAATGACAGGAATTCCCGTTTTAGACTCTAGATGCTCTGGGTCCTTCACGACATTTCTAATTAAGTTTCTGATTAAAACCAGCATTACCCCAAGTACAGTACCTACGAGTAGCGCCAGCAGCATAATTTGGAATTTGTTTGGTGCAATGGCATCGAAGGTACTGGTCGGTCTATCTAGAATACGGGCATAACCAACCTGACCAGCTCTAACGATTTTTAGTTGTTCATAATTTTTGAGCAGCGTGAGGTAAATCTCTCTATTAATGGCTGTATCTTCTGATAATTTTAAGAACTCTCGCTGTATTTCAGGCAGTCCTGCCACTGTGCTACCTATCGCTCCTATTCGACTGTTGAGGACTTTTAGTTGCTCATTAATCTGGATAACGAGTGGGTGTTCATTGGTATAGTAAGTCGTTAAATCTGCTCGCTTTAATTTGAGATCATTGAGCTGCTCATCGATTCGAGACTTTTCATTTAGTAACAGCTCAGCTTCTTTACCTACATCGATGGTGCCGTGCTTTTTACGAAATTCATTGAACTGAGCTTCAGAGGCGTCTAATTTTTCTTTTAACGCTGGAATCTGCGTTTCCATGAAAGCCAATGTTTTGGTCGTTTCTTCCGTACCACGAGATTGGTTTTGATCGATATAAGACTGGACTATCTGATCAAGTGTGGTCGTGATTTGCTGTTGGTTTGTGCCTGTCATCGACAGCTGAATAATATTGGTTTTATCGCCTTTTTCTTCCACAGACAATGCGCTATTCATTGCATCTGTCGTGGTCTTTAAGGTCTGCTGAGTGATGCCAATAGGATAACCGTCTGCAGGTAGCTCAGTCACCGTAATGTTAATCTCACCGTTTACCCCATTAAACTGATGCGGCTGACCCAATTGTCCTTTGAAATCATCTAGTCCATTACTCAAGACAAATCCTGTGTCAGACTGTGACAGCGTAAAAGACTGGTTTAAATACGCTGGTGAAACATCGAACTGATTGATTTGTACGGAACCGTTTTTTGTGCTCAAAGACACACCATCATTTGTGTTCAACTGAGTATTAATGCGGTCGTTTGTTATTTTATCGAGATAGCCAATATTAGGATCGGTCAGCTTGATGTCTAGATGTAGCATATCGACGACTGGCTCTAGTATCATCCGAGACCGTATGAGCTCGGCTTCTGCCTCAGCCTTGCTGACTTCTTCTCCGACCAACTCTGAGATGTTTGCACCAAGCGCCTCGACTCCTTGGGAGTTTTCTTCAATTTGGATCAGCGCATCAGACTTGAAGGTCGGATTAATATAACGTGTATAGAAAAATCCTATTAAGAGTCCGATTGCTGCCATGAGCGCTATGACTTTCCAGCCACGCAACAAAACCAAAACCAGCGCTGTTAAGTCGATGTTGTCATTGTCGTTGTCACCCTTAGGTGTCGATAGGTCTTTTGAATCTATATTATTCATAACCATATACCCATTATTCAATGTTAATCGCTTAATAGCTTTCGCTTAGCTCCAAGACCCTAACTGCCCTTGACTGCAGTTAGATTGCTCTCTGCCTCATCGCACCTTATAAAATCTATCACTCTACTTTCTATTCTTATCTCACTTAATCTCAGTATTGAAATTCAAAGCACATCCAGTATTTTCACTAGCTATTATTTATAACCCTGATATCACGTTGATGGCAGAGGTTGACGGTAGTATCGCGCTAATCACACGATTCCAGCGAGCCAAGCCTGTTGGATCTACATAAAGAATGTCATTGGCTTGCATGTCAAAGCGACTGGCTAATGCTAAGCTTGTGATGCTCTGCATGTCGACGTAATAGATATTGGTGTACTGGTACTGAGGGTTGTCGCGCACGATATATACTTTGGCTGCGTTAGCCGTATTGGAATTTAGTCCATTTGACTCGCCCAATACATGCGCTAAGCTCAGCCCCTGTTCTGGAATCGCAACTGGCTCAATTTTGCCAAATTCACCCAATACGTAGACCTTATTGCGGCTTTGGCTATTGACGTGAATAGAGTCACCATTCCGCAGATAGATTTGATTGGCAGACAGTCCCATTTTATGTAGTGACTGCACTCCTAAGCGATAGCTGTTGCCCTGACGATTTAGCACAATGTTATTTGAATCGCCTGTCTCAGTGGTACCACCTGCCATAGAGATAGCCCCATATACCGACACTGGCACATCAGCAATAGCAAACTCACCAGACTGCTTCACCGCACCATCTACGAAAAACTTGCTGCCACGGTAATTGATGATTTTGACTTGAGGATCTGAGTACTTGAGATAACGTTGTAACTTGCTTTGCAACGTAGCGGTGAACTGCGGCACGCTCAGCCCACTGGCTTGAACTCTACCTATTAATGGAAACTGTATATACCCTTGTTGATCTACCGTTAAGCTAGCAGTTGACGCATTAATATCTGGATAATTGGTAAGGATGATATTCAGCACATCCCCTTTCGCAATGCCGTAATTGACTCGTCCAGAAGTTTTGATCAAATGAGAGAGATCTTGCGTAATAATAGGCGGCACTGTACGCGGTAAAGTTGCCAGACTTAAAGGCTGAATATGAAATTGAAGACCGTTTTCTGCGGTAAAGGTGCCAGATTCAGGAAGATTTCCTGACTGAAGTCCTGAGTTGATCGTACAGCCACTAAACAACCCCATTAGAAATAAGCAAAATATGCTCATTACCAAGAAGCGTCTGTGTACAAAAATGAAATATTTATTAACCATAACAGTTACTCATATTTATATTTGTGAATCAAACCAGGAAACCTCACCACAGCATTTATATTCGTAAAAAAGAATATATTTAATAAATATACACCTAAACTATATTCAGTGCAATACATATAACTTGCCATAAAATAATTAAGTGACTATTTTGCAATTTCTCATCAAGCCCTTTATTTTCGGCTAATTGCAAAAATTTATATCGACTTTTAGATTGTTGAGCGATAAAAAAATGCAAGTGAAAACAGCTTCGTCATAAATAAAATTTTTATTTTTAATTTGAAAAACTTTAACTTAATAAAGGATTGTTTCGATTGCATTTATGATTGGAAATAACCTTTTAGTGCCGAAATAGTGTAAGTGTTTGTATCTACGTATTCATTTATACCACCAGTCACTGAGAGTCTTCGAGTCTATATTTCGTATATGACTAATAAACTTTTATTGATTAGCACAATGTTTGCTTATGCATTAATAATCAGTAAGCTATTGGTTTACGTGCTAAATTTGTTAAAATAGCGTAGAATAGTCAATCCAATTTTTTACATTGAGAAATGTAACCCACCGACTCAAGGATATTATGATGAAAGACGAAAAATTACAGAAAGCACTCGCCCGTATGGGACTTGGTTCACGCCGTCAAATGGAAGAAGTCATCAAATCTGGCCGCGTAACGGTTAATAACGGTCCTGCGACCATTGGTGATCGCGTCTCGCAAGGTGATGAGATTCGCGTTGATGGCCGTCAAATCAAATACACTTCTGAAAATGAGAAGCGTCGCCGTGTTATCGCTTACTACAAGCCTGAAGGCGAAGTTTGCTCTGCTAAAGATCCAGAAGGCCGCCCAACTGTCTTCGAACGTTTGCCAAAGCTGACTCATGACCGCTGGGTAATGGTTGGACGTTTGGACATCAACTCAACTGGCCTATTGTTATTTACTAATGATGGCGAAATGGCGCATCGCTTGATGCATCCATCTGGTGAAGTTACTCGTGAATATGCGGTACGTGTATTGGGTGAAGTAACGCCTGATATCGCTCGTGCATTGACCGCTGGTGTCATGCTAGAAGATGGCCTTGCAAAATTTGAAGACATCAAAGAAGGCGGCGGCGAAGGCGTCAACAAGTGGTATCACGTCCAGCTAAAAGAAGGCCGTAACCGCGAAGTACGTCGCTTATTTGAGTCACAAGGTTTAAAAGTTAGTCGTCTACTACGTACACGCTATGGCACGATTGTTCTACCAAAAGAGCTACGTACTGGTCGTTTCTTAGAGCTTGATAAAAAAGAAATTAATACGTTGACGGATTTGGTCAGCTTGCGTCCACGTTATGGCACGGGTCTACATGGCGCAGCTAAAGAAAAGCAAGAACGTATCAGAAACAAGCCGCTTAAAGCGCGTCGCACTGACACCCGTAGCGATAACCGCAACAGCAGCGCGAAACCTAAAAGTAGTGCTAGCCCTGCTAGCCGCGGTACACGTAACACCCGTGATCGCAATGATAAGCGCTAGTTGATTTTGTTTAACATTATTCTAAGTCTTAAATAGATTTGGGATAAACATAAAAAAGCGGTCAATGATGAATAGTCATTGACCGCTTTTTTTGTGTCTTTTTACAGGTGTCACAGTTTACAGGCGTCACAGTCGCTTAGTATAAAAATAACGGCTCAGCTATCGTGGCTATTAATATAGTGCTTCATGACTCGCAGCTCTTGTAGCTGTTCCTCGTCCATTTGTGCCAGTAATCTATCCAAACGCTGTTCGATATTATCTAAAACACTCTGCAATAACTCACTAGCTTCCAATCTCTTTTCGTTATTTCTATTCTTGGCATTTATATCCGTTAATTGGTAATGAGTAGCCAGCATCTCGGGTAACCGTGTTTGCAACATTTTATTCAACACAAATTGTGCTTCTGTTATCGCCGGTGTCTTATGTTGAGTTTGTAGGGCTGCTTGATAAGCGTGATAGCTGCTTACTTTTTCATCGATACGTTTTAACTGGCGCAATTTCTGCTCAGACAACGTTTTTAAGTGCTGTTTATTTAACGTTAACTGCTGCCAATTTAATGTGGCTAATGACAAGGGTACATCGTAATCCTGATACGTGAGTACACCAGGTGAGATACCGACGGCTTTATGAAAAGCTTGCCAGCCTTTTCTACCTAGATAAAAGGTAGTGACGGTCGTTACAATACCGATGCCTATTAAAATACTCATATACGCTTGCTCTTTACCCTTTTACCATTCAACTTTGTATTTATAGCTTAATGTCTTCAGCACTCACATTTTCACCAGTTGGGCTTTCAATCGCTTGGATATTTACATCACTGCTAGCATTACTACTGGCATTGCTATCGGGCTTTAGAATATCTGTATTGCTAGCAGGACTGTCAAAACGTTTTTGGAGATAGCGATTGGTCGCGAGTAGCTTTTGACCGTCTTGATGATATGACGCGTTGAGCAGGTCATCGAACTGTGTGTTAATTGTCTTAAGCACGTCTAACAAGGCTTCTTTGCCCGTGACATTAGAATGTTTAATTTTGGTAGTATCAGCAAGTGCACTATCCGTCACATCTAAATCATGTAAGCGGCGATAGTCAGCGACGGCTTGTGGCACATGCCTATCCATTAAGTTTTGAATCATAATATAAATTTCGTTGACAGTATCTTTGTCATCAATCTTGCCATCATTATTGGTATCGCCATACATGACACGCAGCTTCTCACCCTTTGTATTAATTTGATCAAGAGCAGTCTTAACGTCGACGGGTAGGCTTTTTTCAGGTATATAACCCAGTTGCGGCATTGCCTTATATTCGAGCATTTTGGGTGCTGTGACTTTTTTAATGCCACGATAACCTAGATATAACCCAGCCGCTGGCAACAGCCCATACAAAACAAACATTACGAACATCGCAGTCATTTGGGTCATTATATTGTCCTTATTACTTATCAGAATGTCGTGGCTGATTTTTTGTGGTTGTTATTATTAAACAAAAAAATAAGGCTCTATTAAAGCCCTATATTGTTATGCACTAGGTCGATTGTGTTTTTTGATAATACTTAACCTTTGCAAATGTACGAGAGAAAGTGTCATCAGAGAAAATTTAACTTTGCGTACGGCTCTTAACATAACGATGGGTTGAGGCAAGGCGGTTCAAAACTGTCTGATGCAATTCATCCAATAATTCGTCAAGCTCATAATCAATCTCTAAAAACAAATCTGTCAGCATATCACCAGCAGTCATCTTGCCCTGCACCATATTGTTTTTGGTGCGATGCGGACTAAAGCGTTGTAGCTGCTCATAATGATGTAATGCTTCAGGGATACTTTCGGACACCAGTTTATCGATGACGAACTGACGCTCATTATGTTGCTGCTGTTGCTGTTCGTTCAGCTCACTACTCCACTCACGGTAACGCTTTAGCTTACCGTTGATACGGTCTAGTATCGCAACGGCTTCAATAGGCATGGCATTTAGGGTGGCCTCATCGACCACATCAACAAGCTCAGTCATAATCGGACAACGTCCATGTTTGAGATACCACAAAGTATCTGGGTCAAAAGGCGGTCTATTGGTTGGGCGCATTTGAGCACGATTACTCAGATAGCGATCGGTCAAAGGTGTGGATGATTGGCTATCACTGACTTGTGCCAACGCATCACATATACGGTTTACACGTTCAGGTGGAGTCAGTATAGAACGCTCTTGTACTGCGTGATTGCTATCATTATCGGCAGCAGCATCCTGTTCATGATTGACACTCATCTCCTGAGCATTCTTTGCTGCCAATGTCGGTAGGTCATCTTGAGCTTGCCCAAATGACTGTAGCATTCTTGTCAAACTGACTACCATGACTTGCTCTGCCCCTCGTCTATTACACTCACATTGTGCGCATATTGCATACATTCATTCAATAGCGTATCTTAGCAGGTTTTTGCTGGCCTGCCAGTAAGCAAAATGTCACCATTCCTACACGCCAACCGTTAAGCACCGTATTATGAATGCTCCCGATTATATTTCTGGTTTCCTACTTGGGCTATCTCTCATCATTGCTATTGGTTCCCAAAACGCTTTTGTACTCAAACAAGGCCTCAAACGCGAGCACATATTTTTTGTTTGCTTGTTTTGTGCGGTGAGCGATGCATTTTTAATATCAGCAGGCGTTGGTGGTTTTGGTGCAGTTACAGCTCGCTATCCTCACGTTATAGATATCGCAAAAATAGCAGGCGTTATATTTTTATTAGGATATGGCTTACAGAGTTTGTATGCCAGCGTACGCGTGTCACACGCTTTGACTGTTGAAGGACAAGTCGTCACTAGCTTAAAAAAAGCCTTGTTACTATGCTTTGGCTTTACTTGGTTAAACCCGCACGTCTATCTAGACACATTGGTACTCGTCGGCATGGTCTCTACGGGTGCAAGCAGTAAATTGACGTTTGCCGCAGGTGCAATTAGCGCTTCGTTCTTTTTCTTCTTTGCACTTGGGTATGGTGCGCGATTACTCAGGCCTCTATTTGAGAAGCCTAAAGCATGGAACATACTGGACGCTTTGGTAGGGTTGCTAATGCTCTATCTGGCTTGGCATTTGTATCAAAGCTGATAGAGGTATAACTGAGAAATGATAGATAAGCTGAGTGTTGAATAAACTGAATATTAAGTAAACGACGTATTGGATAATACTGAATGACGTCGATATCCGCTAACCACTGTATAAATATATATGGTTAGCGGTAATATTGTATTGATCGTTTACATCAAGCTAGGAAAGAGCGTACGCAGTCCATTAACGATAATCTCGATAGAAACGGCGGCCAATAGCATCCCCATGATTCGGCTCATGATGTTCAAGCCAGTATCACCTAGTAAGCGACTGATACGACCTGCCGCCATCAATGCTAAGTAGCAAAACAGACTGATAAATAAGCCAGCAATCAAAATGGCAGATACCTGCAAAATACCTGATACTTGTGAAGAATAAATAATAACCGTGGAGATACCACCAGGCCCAATCATCATCGGAATCGCGAGGGGAACCACAGCAGCTGCCATTGAAACTGGCGCATCTTTCACATGATCAACATCAAAATTCTCTTGATCAGGTTTAACCGGGTTACCCTCCCCATTCATCATATTTAGCGCAATTAAAAACACCAATATACCGCCTGCCAATTGGAACGAGCCGATAGAAATACCAAGGGTTTTTAGTAGCGTCTCACCTGCAATCGTAAAAAAGCTGATGGTGATAAAAATAGTCAGACAAGCAACGCGCGCGACCTTACGTCGATTGTTCATCGAATAGCCGCGAGTCAAATCTAAAAATAACGTCAATGCGCTAAATGGATTGATCAATACCATAAAGGCTAGGATTATCTTGATAATTTCAGTATTCACTGAGCGCTCGCTTGTCTATTGATACCGCTTGTGCAAAAAGATAAGGTCATCGTGCGAGTGCAACGATGACCCAATAGGCAACTAAAAATAGCATTGTAGCATAGGCAGATAAGCTAATAAAATCATTAACTTTGCGCCGTTACGCCTACATGTCACCTTAGTAAAGCTTCAGTGTAAAAACAAGCATTTAACCGATTATCAGTACAAGCTGTCAGTATAAATTGCCATTCTATTAACTCGGTGATAGTCCTTTCGCTAAAATCTAGCGTATATAATGATATTAGCCTTTATTACGCCTGCACTTATGCACTAAAATCTAGCCCAATATCCAAGGCTGTCGTACTGTGCGTCAAATAGCCCATCGCGATAAAATCAACCCCTGTACTTGCCGCCGCTTGTACCGTTTCAGGCGTAATACCACCTGAGGCTTCAGTCTTTGCTCGACCCTGACACATAGTAACCGCTTGCGATAATGTTTCAGGCGACATGTTGTCTAATAGCACTAAACTCACACCTGCATCGAGCGCTTGCTCTAATTGCTCTAGTGTATCGACTTCGACCTCAATAGGAATCAGATGCCCAGCAAATTTCTGGGCTTGCTGAATGGCCGTTTTGATGTCACCCGCAATCGCGATATGATTGTCTTTGATTAAAATCGCATCATCCAATCCCAAGCGATGATTGCGTCCGCCGCCGCAGCGTACGGCGTATTTTTGTACAATACGTAAGCCTGGAATGGTCTTGCGTGTACAAGTAATTTGCGCAGGATATTGCGCCACACTATCGACAATCTGACGGGTCGCTGTCGCAATACCACTGAGATGGGTCATAAAGTTCAGTGCCGTGCGTTCTGCTGTCAATAAGTGACGCGCGTTACCTTTTACGGTCGCTAACACTGCACCAGCCTCTACTGTTTCGCCATCCTGTACTTGTGCAATAAACTCAATTTGTGCATCGACTAAGGCAAAAGACAAACGTGCTAAGTCTATACCGCATATCACACCTGCTTGCCGCGCCTTGATCTGTAGCTGCGCTTGCATATCGGCTGGGATAGTAGCTTGTGACGTTACATCACCACGCCTACCCAAGTCTTCAGTTAGTGCATTCTCAACCAATGGTTTAAGCAATACGTCATCCAATGCTGGCTCTTGTTCAATTGTCATCTTTGACCCTTATCTAGGCATGATATTGATAGAAACTGCTCGTCATTTAAACTCAAAATGAGCATAAATATAGCGTAAAGTTAGCGACCCTGCAAGGAAAGGTGACAAATTTTTCGTGATACAAACTGATTTAGAGATACAACGGACTGGCTTGAAATGACTATTTGCGCTTAGGAAGTTTGCTGTCCATCAATAAACTCTGTAATTCAATATCATGGCGGAAGCGATATAACTTGGCAGGACGACCGCGCTGAGCAGTACTACTCTCTCCTGTCTCCATTACCAAGTTTTGTGAATCAAGCAATCGACGAAAGTTTTGCTTGTGCAAACGCACTCCTGATAACGCCTCAACACTCTGCTGCAACTGCGATAAGGTAAAGACGTCTGGCATCAGCCCAAAAATAAGCGGTCTATATTCAATTTTCGCGCGCAGTCTTGAGATAGCAGTAGCAATCACGCGACGGTGATCATAATACATGGGTACACCTATGCGTTGTGACCAGTCCTCTGGCAAGGTAACAGCTTGATAGTTAGGCGGATAATTAGGGGCTTCAGGGATTAAACCTGCTTCATAAAGCATTTCATAACGTAGTAGTACATGCTCTGCAATCCATTCTCTACTTTCATTATCGTGTTCGTTGACGGATTGACTGTTAGTGAGTTTACCACTTGCTAAAAACGCTTCGTTTAGTCCCCAACATAAGCCAATACGCTGACGCCTGCGCTGTTGGACAATCGAGTCGTTGGCAGTATTGGCCCATTCGAGTAGCGCAGGCACGATAAAGTCCATAATAATACTAGGCATACCGTCCAAATGATTTTCCCATGGGAAATAGTCGTACCAATCTCGCCAGAGTGCTTTGCTTTGGAGTGCCTGCGTTTGCGTCTCTTGCACCAAACCTAAATAACTCACATACACCAACGCATGACCGTCGATGTTACGTCTATTGGTATCGACAAAGGTATATAACTGCTCCAAGTATCCGAGCGGTTGTTGTGTTTGCTCCTCTACCCACTGACGTACGCCCGCTTGCAACGAGCGATGTAGCGGCATAAGCGGCCCATTTGGCAACAGCTTGCCTTGGTCAACGGTTAGAACGCGCGCGATATGATCGGTGATAGCGACCAATACGGCGACCACTTCTGTCGTGCCGCTACCTTGCTGGTGCGCATGTGAATAAGACAACGTCATGGCTTTGGGAATTATCCTTTTTCTCTGAAATGTGAAAGGCTACTGGGGTTAATAGCTATGGTATGACTTAGTATAGCTCGAATCTAAAACTATCATAGTCTGTGGTTGTAAGTATGAAAAATCAATGGCGATAAATAGTCATAAGAGGCATGAATTAGCATCATTTCTAAGCTTAGTACGGCTTAACTGCACGTCATTTCGGGCACTAAAAACCAATCTTTTGACTTATTGAGTATAAAAAACCACTTGTAATTATGCTCAAAATGAGCATAATTAAGACAACTTATAAATTTGTTATGTCCAATTACCCATTTTTTAGCACACACATTTATCGTTATCGCACCAACAAAGGCTGCCATTATGAAAAAATATCCTTACGACGCACCTATCATGAGTACGGACAATCGCATCGCCACTCAGATGAACATTGAATATGCCAAGGCTAAAATGCCAGCAGACTTGCCTCACGCTGAACGCATCGTGATTGAAGAAAATATCAAGAAGCTACTGAAAGAGAATAATGCCGTACTGGTAGCACACTACTATGTCGACCCTTTTATCCAAGACTTGGCATTTGCAACCGGTGGCTGCGTCGGTGACTCACTTGAAATGGCTCGGTTTGGACAAGCTCATAGCGCCCAAACATTGGTTGTCGCTGGTGTGCGCTTTATGGGTGAATCAGCAAAAATATTAAGCATGGAAAAGACTGTCCTCATGCCAGATTTGGAAGCCGAATGTTCGCTTGATTTGGGCTGTCCTGCTGATGAGTTTTCAGCATTTTGTGATGCTCATCCTGAACGTACTGTCGTCGTCTACGCCAATACCAGCGCCGCGGTAAAAGCGAGAGCTGATTGGGTGGTCACCTCATCTGTCGGTATCGACATCGTTCGTCACTTACATGCCCAAGGCGAGCCTATTATTTGGGGGCCTGATCGCCATTTGGGCAAATACATCGCTCGTGAGACTGGCGCCGATATGCTGCTGTGGCAAGGGTCTTGCCTCGTGCATAACGAATTTAAAGCTACTGAGTTAATGCAATTAAAAGAGAAACATCCAGAGGCCAAAGTCTTGGTGCATCCTGAGTCACCTGATAGCGTGGTAGCACTCGCTGATGTGGTCGGCTCGACTAGCAAGCTTTTGCAATCAACGTATGAGATGGATGCTGATACCTTTATCGTCGCTACTGATTTGGGCATATTGCACGAGATGCAAAAACGCTCGCCAAACAAGCGCTTTTTGGCCGCACCAACTGCTGGTGAGAGTGCAAGCTGTAAGAGCTGTGCGTTTTGTCCTTGGATGGCAATGAACGGTCTAAAAGGTATTGAGCAGTGCTTAACCAATCAAAGCGGTGAAGTACTAATGACACCTGAGTTAGCGACTGCAGCAAAAAAACCATTACAACGGATGCTCGATTTTGCTGAAGCACAAAAGCAACGCGTAGCCGCCAGTGGCGACATTGTAAAAGACCGTGCGCTGTTCGCTAACGTTGGGGCAGCCTAGCATGAGTCAGTCGCATTCAGTTGATTGTTCCAACACCACTCGCTATAAAAATAGTAGGAGCAGCAGTGATATGAGTAATATTATAAAAACTGATGTTCTTATTATTGGGGCTGGTCTGGCAGGTTTGAGCACCGCGCTATCTCTGCCAAAATCGCTGAATATCACTGTTTTAAGCAAAGCCGCGCTTGAGGTGTGTTCAAGTCACTACGCTCAAGGTGGTATCGCAGCCAGCTTAGACAAGGCAGACTCTGTGACTGATCATATCGCTGATACCTTAATTGCTGGTGCAGGGTTGTGTGCGACGGACAATACTGCTCGTATCTTGGGTGCTGGACAGCAAGCAGTGCAGTGGCTATGCGAACAAGGTGTGCCATTTACTCAAACTACTTTAACTAAAGAAAATGATAATACACCTGATTTTGCAGTCTTAAAAACCAGTGACTTACACTTGACCAAAGAAGGCGGTCATGGCTGTAGACGTGTGGCCCATGCGGATGATGCAACGGGTCGACACGTGATGGATGCCTTAACCACCAAAGTACAGACTGCGGCCCATATCACTATCTTGCCTTATCATGAAGCATTGGAATTACTAACTTCACCTATGATTAGCAGCTCCTCTTTTAGCATGAACGATAGCGAGATTAAACATTGCCGAGGGGCGCTGGTCTTTGATCATATCAATGAGCGCCAACTCACCATTTATAGTGCGGCTGTTGTACTCGCTAGTGGTGGCTTGGGCCAACTATTTAAGCGTGCCAGCGCACCTAACGTTTGTGTCGGTGATGGCGTTATCATGGCATGGCAGGCAGGTTGCCGCTTAGCAAATTTAGAATTTATTCAATTTCACCCAACGGGTCTGGCATTAGATGACAGCAGCTTTTTGATATCTGAAGCGTTACGCGGTGAAGGTGGGCGACTGTATTGCCCACAGACTGGTGCGCGCTTTATGTTAGACATTGATGAGCGCGCTGAATTGGCGCCACGCGATATCGTCGCTCGAGCAATAGCCAATCAGATTAGTAGTAACGGACTTGGCTATGTACATCTTGATGTCAGTCACTTGCCAGCCGCATTTATACAAGCGCATTTCCCACAGATTTATCAGACGCTGCTAGCACTCGGTATCGATATGACGACAGACCCTATTCCGGTCGCTCCGACTGCCCACTATAGTTGTGGCGGCGTGGTGACTGATGCCAATGGATTGACCGATATTGCAGGGCTGTATGCAGCAGGTGAAGTTGCTTATACAGGGCTGCACGGGGCCAACCGTTTAGCAAGCAATTCATTGTTGGAGTGTGTGGTGGTTGGTCGCAACATCGCCGCCAACTTACCTCATTATTTAACAAAATTGGAAAACTTAAAGAACTTAGAAGCTTTAGAGAAAACGGCTGAAACTTTAGAAAAAATGGCACAGCCACATACGACTGCCTCTTATGAACTGCATCAGTTGGCTGCCGATATTTGGCAATATCCGACATTAGAAAACACACAATTTGTTATCTTGCTATCTTCCAAGCAGTCATCACTCCCAATTTATAAGGTCGATAAGGCGTTTCATTCTGACGTAGATATTGCAGAGATAACTATAGCGTTGAAAGCTCTTTTGACAGCCAATATGGGCATCACACGTAGCGATGAAAAATTAGAGCAAGCATTGCGACAAATTGAGCAGTGGCAAGAGTCAATCGAACATACTGAGATCATGCTATCTGATACGAGTAGTAAAGCCCCTACTACTGACAGTGAGCTTGCCATTTTTCAATTGGTGAGGCAATTAGCGTTAGCAACGATGATTGTTCAATCGGCTTATCAGCGTTTTGAAAGTCGCGGTGGGCATTACCGTGAGGATTATCCTAACTTAGCTGAAACACCTTTTACCAGTATCATTTTGCCACGGAGAGACGCTACGCTTAACTCCTTTTCTCACAATATAGAAGACGAGCGTTATCCGATACCTGTTACTGACCATATTTAAGCGTACGACAGATAATAGCCAAACCAATCAAGGGCGATATCTAACACTATAGTTAAAGAGGCATTTAAGCTATCATTATGGATAGGCTTAAAATATTACCTCTTCTTTGAGTGTCCACGGTATGGCTTCTGATATTGTGTTTGTGATTGCCCTGATGATAATCGTCAGCTTGGCTTGGAGCGTGCTTGCCGTACCTCCTCTGCGAAAACGCTTGCCAAAAATCTACTTGATAGCCCGCTCGTGGTGGTTGATGCTCGCCGCGCTCTGCATTTGCTATGTGATTGCAAAAATAACAAACGATACGCAAGGTTCTCATTCGCAAGTATATCCCTATCAATGGCTGCTCATTTTATTCTTTATATTAATTGGTCTACGCGGCAGCTACGAGATTAAACGCCTATGGTGTTTACGCAGTAAAGCCGTACTCATTAATAAACTCCAAGCGCAAGGCTTACAGCCAAATACTTCCCTACTAGCGAAAACCTCTCTCAATCTGACTCAACACTATACGCGGCTCAATTCCTTAGATCTGCTACTGAGTGTTGCATTCATCTCACTCATCATTAGCCTTGTAGCCTTACAGCAATTGACCTGGCAACGCGAACAATATGGCGTTTTACTCTTCGTATTATTTGCCAGTCAGTTCAACGATATTGCCCAATATCTATGTGGAAGACTGCTTGGACGTAAGCTGTTTAAACGAGGTCTAGCGCCGACTATTAGCCCGAATAAAAGCATTGAAGGTGCTATCTTTGGCAGTTTAGTTGCGGCAATGTTGGCAGCAGTATTAGGTCTTTGGCTCACCCCTTTTGATTGGTGGATCTGTCTATTAGCTGCCTATGGCTTGGCTGTAAGCGGTATATTTGGAGACTTATTAGAATCAGCCTTTAAGCGCCAGCACGGGGTAAAAGACACTGGAACGATGCTCGCTGGTCATGGTGGGGTGTTAGATCGGATAGACAGTTTACTGATTGGAGTGCCAGCATTTACTCTACTCTACTGGTTATTTGGTTAAATACAATCAAAGCACAGATAGCAGAGTCATTTGGCTTTATCCAGTTTACTGCCCAATATCCAATTGAGCACAGGCTTAGGTAAATAATTTAAGGCACTCGTGATATAGCGCATTGAGCGTGGAAATATCGCTAGTTCTATATTATCGTCAATCGCTTGCATAATATGATCAACCGCTGCTTGCGTGCTCATGATAAATGGCTTATGGCTAGCATCGTCATCGTTTAAATCACGTAGTGCTTGAGTATTGATATAGCCTGAGGCAATACAGTTTACTTGGATGTTATAAGGTATAAGTGCTGCTCGATAAGCGCTAGCCGTAGCAATCATTGCACGCTTGCTTTTTGCATATAGACTGGCATAAGGATAATCTATCGTGCCTGCGATAGAGGCAATACAGATGAGGCTAGGTCTATCACCTTTAGTCATATCTAATGCCTGACATGACTGTTTTAACTGCTGCTTTAACTGACTGCTTGCCCATCTAAAAACTTGCTCAAACGCCTGTAAGTTAATCACTAGCATCTGGTCGCTATCTGCTTGATTTAAGTGATGGATACGCTCATTGGTGTAACTACCCGCACTATAGATCAGCCTTTGAAATGGAATACCTGACAAATTGTCTAATAACGTTTGCGTTTGATTTGGGTCAGTTAAGTCGCATACATAAATCACAATAGCAGGATGTAAGCTGTTGATATCGGCTATCTTTACTGCGCTACTTCCAACAACGCTTACTTGCCAGCCGAGCATCTGATGATGCAACGCCAAAGCTAAGCCAATGCCACTTGTACCACCAACGATAATGATATGCGGCGCATGGTTTTTAGTGATACCTTTTGCGAGGTTTTTCATAATTTATGCTGCTGTATATAGTCGACCGTACGCTGATAGCCATATTGCCATTGCGCCTGCATTTGCTGCACAAAACCGTCATAATCTCTGTGTATTAGCTCAACGGTCACTTGTTTTAGGTTAAAATGCTTTTGCACATTTTGCCCTCTCAGTTGCTGCTCGTTATCTGCAAATGGTAACCAATGTAGCTGACGGTTGTTGCTAGCCGCCGTATTAATGTGCGACGATACCTCCATCGGTTGATAACCGTGTACTGCTGCCAATCGCCTATTAGGATCAAAACCAAAAACACGCTGAATCGCGGGAGCAGCCAGCCATGGGTCATAACCTGCCTTAGTCTCTGCAAATACGCTGTTACCCAACTGACAGGCTAGCTCAATTGGTGTCAGATTAATCACACCTCCTAAACACCAGCCAAGCTCTGGGATATGTTTTGGCGGTAGATAGTACATGTCTGCCATAGAAGCGGGAATCACTGGGGCAAAGTCCCATTGCGTTTGAACCTTTACAGAAGGGTGTATGCGTCCGTTTGCAAATGTGTGCGCAGGCGATGTCATTTGCCCGTCGGCCAGACCTGATGCAGAACGCTCAAAGCGCGGCGGCGCAAATAACAACTCTTGCAGTGCGAGTTTTTCACTATACAAACCATCAGCAGGTGTTTGATACAGGCGGCTAGCAATGATAGCTATTTCTGGCGTTGCTTTATCAGTATTGCTAATATCATTATTACTAGTAGCAAACTGCGACAGCTCATCTAGCCAGTACTGCTCGTTATCGATACGAAACATCGCTAACTGCTGCAACTCATTTAACAGTCGCTCGTAGCTGTCTGCTTGACGTTGTCTTTGTCCATTATCCTTTTGCTTTGATAACCGCCAACGCTTAAGTGCATGGGTCATATAACGCAGCTTTAGACGTTTATTGGCTTCATCTGGCGCGACATGTCTGATGGCTGTGATGACGCGATACAACTCACGGCTGCACATCAACGCTTGCAAATCTTTAGGATCAGGCGCAAGTTGTACTAAGTAAGCAGACAAACTCCCACCGCAAGTACCAACGATAATGTCTGGCGTCAAATCATGCGCTGCTAGTGCTGCATAACTGCCCAAGTAGTAACCAAAACGTGAGCCTCCTCCTGAAAAAAGCTGAACACGTTCGTAAGGCTTAACCTGCTCATTGTTCATCTATTGCTCGTTATCAGCTGATGCAGTTTTAATCGCTAACGAGACAGTAAATATCCCAAAGCGATCGATACGCATCGTGACCTTTTTAAAGCCTGCACGCTCAACCAGTTGATCCATCTCCGCTTGCGAGCGACAGCGCATCACCCAACTACTGCCACGGTGATTGTTTAGTGTTTTACTGATAAACTCTTGCTCAGGGTGCCACGGTTGGTTGGTATAAATCAGATAACCGCCCGATTTTAAACTGTCATAAATACCCGCTAAGGCTGTCGCTGGTAGCGCGTTATCAGAGAACAATTCAAACAACCCTGAAGCAATAGCAAGATCTGATTTTTTAGTATCGGTGCTAGTGTCTTTCGTATGTGCATCAATATAACTAGTAGGATCAAAGGCGTCCTTTTTACTGGTCACGACTCGACTGCTCATGGCCAAACGCTCCGCCTTTGCTTGCAATGCTTGAATATTATGCATTTCATAATCACGCAGCTCAGCATACAAATCTGTAAACTCTGTCAGCAGATCAAATGCATAAAAACCATGTCCACTAGCGATATCTAACAGTTTTGGTTGGTATGGTTTATTACTACTTTGATTTTTGTCTTCAATGTCTGCAAGTGCTAAACGTGCCAACTCCAATATATGCTCACGGCGAATGCGAATACCTTGCCAGCCGATATTATTTAAATAAAACTTATCGACTGCCTGTCCGAATTTATTCTGACCGCTAGGCTTATTGTAATAGACATGATCCAGCGAATGGCCAGAATCAAATCCATGCTCCAGCCCTGTGGCAATCGCGTCGCTGACATGACCAAACTTCTGCATTGTAAAACGGGTAATTGCAAAGTTTGGATTGAATGGTTTAATCGCCAAACGATCCACTTTATCCTTACTGGCACTGTTTAAATGGGCGGTACTTAGATCAGGTGCCTGGACTGGTGTGCTAAATACCTGCTCAGCAAACTCAATACAGTCAGCGAATACATCGGTTTTATTGGTTTCATGAAAGATTGCATGGTAGCTGTCTGGATACAACTGCCAGCGTTTGATCGGTGTGTTAATCGCTTCATAAAATGTCCGCTCAGCCTGCTTATCGACCACATAATCCTTGCCCGCACACAAGACGAACGTCGGTACAGTGATAGCACCAGCATCATCGAGCAGACGCTGACCCGTTGCATGGGTATCAATGAGTAAATCAGTCGAGATACTGTTGGAGATTAATGGATCGGCATTGTAAGCCTGCTGTGCGTCTTTATCATGGGTCAGTACTTGTGCTTTAACGTAGCTGCTGACACGTGACATCAGACCTAGCGTACGCGCCACCTTCAATGACGGTATGGCAAAGGGCAAATACAAGCGAATACTGAGCGCAGGCGTGCCAAGTATCATCCCGCGAATATTTGGCGCATAATCGTGTACCCATGCTGCTGCCAATACCGCGCCGATACTGCTAGCGACAATCAATGTATCTTCAATAGCAATGCCTGTTTGCCCCATCACCAGTTGTACAAAACCTTCTAAATCTCGCTCAAGCTCGGTAACGCTCTCAGCATGGTCTTTGATACCCCCTGAGCGCCCATTACCGCGTGCATCCCAAGCAAACACTTGATAGCCAGCTGTTGCAAACTGCTCTCCTAGCTCTGCCAATCGTCCTGAATGCTCATGACCTCGGTGCAATAAGATAACTTGGCGCAACGGTTGGTTGGCTTGCTTGATAGCTGATTTTTTCATGTCTTCTAAAGGCGTCGTTAGCCAATAGCGATAATAAATAGCCGTGCCGTCGTAAGCGTTATAACAGCTTTCACCATTGATGATTTTAGATGCAGGCAAGTCAAAACCAACACTGGCCTGTTCTTCGAATTTTTGACTATCAACGGTTGTGGTTGGCATTTCTTTGAACTCCAATGGGCGAGCGTTATCAGTAGAAGTACTTGGTAAAACAACAGTAAGAAATAGTGAGTTGTTTGTTGACTCACCCAGTACGGATCGCAGCTGAGGTGGGTTATGCATCAAGTATAACTCTGTCATATAACGTAGTCGATTGAGACAGGTCTTTAGTAGCATTATCTCTGTTAATATAAATAATTGACTCATTCTGATAGCAGGTAAAGCCACCTGCCCTTTAATACTTACTGGCGCTTTGGCTCTAATGCCCATAAACGCACCAAGCATACCTAATAAGAAGGCACGATCGCTTTTGCCCAAAGGCCCTTGGTTAGCACGAACACCTAACATGGTATTACTAGTAACGCCCAACAGCTCGGTGCCAATACTAAGCGCGATCAGAGCAGTGATATGGTGCTGAGAAATTGATATGTTCGTTGGTAAGTTGGCTATTACCGTTTGCCGTTCTTTGTTATTGATATGAGGGGTCAGAATATGAGGCGCCAGACTCGCTAATAGAGCCGTATCGGCAACCATATCACCTACCTCGTTTAACACAGCTCCTAGCCTTGATGCCTGGCCATGTTCACGGGCCATCATGCCGTCGATAGCATTGAGTGCCATACGTACAAACAATGATGATGGTAATAAAAGCCACAGCCGCTGCTGTTCAGCCGCTGGTTTGGCAATGATATAGGCAGTACCGATACTTAATAAAACAGCGGATACTGTCACTTGATTAGCGGTAACATTTTGCTCAACCAGCGCATTACTTATCGGGCGTAGTTGATTTTGAAACTGAGTCTTGAGCTGATATAGCGACATGAGTCTAGCCAAATATTTTCAGTACTTTAATGTAGCAACAAAAGTTTGTAAGGTAAAGAATTACAAAGCGCTCAAAAACGTTCAAACATTTTGAAAAAGATATTTATTAACATCATTATAATCGTCCAGTTTTTCCAGTTTAGCCAACAATGAGCGATGATTTACAATGAATCTCAGTGGCTCATATCAATACTATTAACCTTATATGGTACAATCTTCAGCTTCTTAAAAACGCCTTATTAAAAATGCTGCGAGCCCTTTATCATGGAAAGCCTAGTCACCCTTGTTCTGGTATTAATGCCAATGTTTATTGGCTTTGCCATTCCGTCTAACCCTACTATGACAAAATTGGCCGACAAAGGTCTATCATACTTGGTATTTATTATCCTAGCGTTGATCGGTATTGAGCTGTCTCAGGTAGAAGGTCTAGGTAATCAGTTGGGTGAAATTGCCTTATATGTCACTGTATTATCGATACTGACGATTGGTTCAGGTTTATTTGGGCTGATGTTGTTCGATCATCTGCGCCCGTGGCATGCCAAAAAACCAAGCGTAAAATCTAAAGAGCATCGGGTGAGCATTCGAGGTAGCTTGGCGCAAGTGGTTTGTGTGGTGATCGGGATGGTGATTGGCTATTTCTTGCCTGCTGATTATATGCCGCCTGAAAACTCTATGACTGTCATGCTGATGATTTTGATTTTACTGGTCGGTATAGGCTTAAAAGGATCGGGCATCACCTTAAAAGAAGTACTGTTAAATAAACGCGGCGTAGAAATGAGTGTCATCTTTACGCTAGCGGTATTGGCGGGTGGGCTTATCTTTGCACTACTATTTACGGATGTGTCATGGACGAAAGGCTTAGCACTATCGTCAGGGTTTGGTTGGTACTCGCTATCAGCGATTGTCATGACCGATGCTTATGGCGCGGTTTGGGGTAGTGTCGCGTTGTTTAATGACTTGGTACGCGAGTTCTTTGCGTTAATCTTTATTCCGGTATTTATGCGCAAATACCCCTCCGCTGCGGTTGGGCTTGGCGGCGCGACCAGCTTAGACTTTACCTTGCCTATCATTCAGCAGTCAGGTGGTCTAAAAGTCGTGCCACTAGCGATTAGCTTTGGTTTCCTAATTAATATTGTCTCGCCAGTACTGATGGTGTTCTTTTCGGCGCTTGGCTAAGCTATATTTTGTAGATCAGCTTATTCGTATTTGATATTACGATAACTTTATTTTTAACCATCTGTGTAACTAGCTTATCGATGACTTTAGGGTCTTCATTGCGTAAATGGCTTTTAAGATAGTTTGTTAAACTTGACTTTTTGGATGGTCGAGTACCTGCTGGTCTACTTTTTAGCTGTGCTATTGCACGTTGATATGTTGTAGCAGAGTCTTTGCTATTCTTATTATCATCTTGTGAAACTTTACTCGAATTTCCTTTGATATTATCGAAAGGTGAGTAATAGATAGCTTTATTATCTTGTTTTATTATGTCCTTCTTTTTGAGGTACGTTACAACTAAATCAATTTGATCCTGACTATTTGCTTGGCGATAACTTGCAAGTTTTTGCTTTATCACATTATTCAATCCATCAATTTCTTTTGCCTTACTTCGTAAAACTTGATCAGTGACTAAATCTAATATTCCTTGACTGTCTACTTTATAACTTAGTTTTTCTCCATTTTCATCAAGTCTAATAAGTCCTGCTTTGATAAATTTTCCAAAAACCTGTTCAAAAATATAATCTTGCTCAGTACTATTGAATCTCTCTAGTACTTTCACTGGAACGTACTTCTTTATCGAGTACAATAGGTTGGATTTATAGCTCGGTAAAAAAACCTTACGATTGACAATGCTATCAAAAACCAATACATAACACTCATGTATAACCGATTTGGGAACGCTCTCTTCAAGGCTTTGCGCTAAAGATTTCTTATTGTCCATGGCAACGCTAGTAACGTCATCACACAAAACATGATGACTATCTTCGATGACAAGTTGGCTTTTTTTTATATCTGATGCACTTTCTATGTTTGACTCGTAAGCCACAGTTAGCTGATTAGCATTTTCTAACCGCATGATGTTCATACCATCATAAGCACTATTGAGATGCTCAACCAAGATATCATAACCACTATCTCTTGCTAAAATACAAACATCAGCACTAGGATCAATTTCAGAGATTTTGCCAAGATAAAAAGACAAGTAAAAATCTAGCGCATTCTTCCCTGCATGTTGCATCTTAATAATGTGCACATTTTCATTATCAAACCTGAGCAAGTTTTCAACCAATTCAAGAGGTAAACTCTTCTGCTGATTGATACCCAAAAACAGCCATACATGGCATTTATCCACCTCTACATTATCGAAGCTTTTAGGCTGAATGTTTTCATAATCAATTAAAATATGCTTCATCAAAATATTCTTATCATTTAATAAAAGTTACGATTACTTATACCCCACTCGCCTGCTTCGCAAATAAGCGCATCAATGGCTTGATTTTGCTGACGCGGTACATGCCTTCATTACGAATTTGCTGCACAGGACGCATTTGGGCAAGCGACCCTGCAAATAACCAGTTAAGCGCAGAAAAGCTATGCATCATTAGGCTATTATGCGGACGACGCGAACGCTCATAATGACGTAGCGTTTGATTGCTGCCCCAAAGCGTACCGCCACTACGGGTATAGTCATGCGTTAACTGCTCAGACAATGCTTGCACATCCAGCATACCGAGGTTCAACCCTTGGCCTGCTAACGGATGTACGCCATGAGCAGCGTCACCGATCAGCACCAAGTTATCAGCGACGTAGCTTTTCGCTTGCTGTGCTGCTAATGGAAAACTAGCGATAGACTCAATCTGATTAATCGCACCCAACTCGTAATTGCTGGCAGCTGCTAACTTATCAGCGATAAATCGATCTTCTTCCTCTATCAACGCCAATGCCTGATTGCGTGGCAATGTCCATACGATTGACTGCCAATGCTGCGGGCTTGCCTTATCAACATCGGTTATATCTGCTAATGGCAATAGTGCCAACGTACCTGTCGGTAGCATAGCTTGGCGTGCTGTCGCTTGATGCGGTTTCTCAGTCTGAATCGCACAGCAGATGGCAGTTTGATTATAGTCAAGTGTATCTACGCCAATCCCTGCTTGCTGACGGACAAATGAACCGCGACCATCAGCACCAACTAACAGACGCGAATCAATCGCTTCGCCATTGTCCAGAGTTACACGGTAGCCTTGCTGCGCCCCTAGCCAATCCATATTGACAACTTTATGACCAGCGATAAGGGTCAGATAGTCACTGACATCAGCTTCGTGCAAGCGTTGCCATAATGCGTGCTCGATAACAGCAGGCTCAACCATACTACCTAATAATGTAGGCTCATGAGTTTCACTACTATTATCCTCGGCGCTGCTATCTTCACTTTCGCCAAATAACAACTCACCCATACCATTGAGCTGCCATACCTGCATTTGCGAGTAGTCTGCTTTGCGTTTAGAGGCGGCAATATGTTGCCAAGCGCCAATGTCTTCAAGTAAATTAATACTAGCCATACTAAGTGCATAGACACGTGCATCACGTTTGCTAAGTACATGTTGCCAAGCTGATTCATCACGTGCAGGACGGGCATCAATCAACGTCACTGGCATTTTGTCTTGCGCCAACTTTAGAGCAAGCGTTGCCCCAACAATACCGCTACCGATAATCAACGTATGGTTGTTCTTCATAAGGTGTCTCTCAATATTGCTCAATATTAGAATGATGATTATCAATCTTAATTACAGTTAGTTGATTCAGTTTAAGAGAGAAACAAGGCAACCGAGTGCAGATGTATAGGCAATACTTCAAGCGAGGTTAACGCTGTCACTCTTTTAAAGAGGATTTAACTATAGCGCTATGATTTTAGACCCATCGCATAAGTGGCGACTAGTGGCTTGATATTTGGCAATTTATCAAAGGCCAATAGCGCCATATTTCGCGCCAGCTTAATCGCTGGGTTAGGATGCGTGAAGCCGTGTACTACCGCATCACAAAAACGAATCACTCGCTTCTGGTCAGTTTGACGTGCTTTCTCATAACGCTTTAATAGCTGTGCATCACCAATATCTGCGCCTTTGAGTACTTGTGCATTTAGCATTTGTGCCAGCACATGTGCGTCTCGCATACAGAGATTAAACCCTTGACCAGCGACAGGATGCAGAGTGTGAGCGGCATTGCCCATAATGACGCAGCGCCCTTCTACCTGCTTATCCGCTAGTACGCGGGTCAATGGATAGGCGCCGCGGCGACCAGCAGCGGTGAACTTGCCAGCGCGTTGACCGAAAGCTTGCTGTAGGGTCTGCAAGAAATGGGCGTCGTCTTCCAAATACCTGGTTTCTTCACCCGTTGGGCATACCCACACCACAGAGCGCCTGTAACCTTGTTGATACTCATCGTTGCCATCGCCCTCTGGATCGGTCAGTGGGAGCACGGCAAGTGGGCCAGCTGGACTGAAACGCTCAATCGCTGCATGCTCGTGTGGCGTATCTGTCTCTACTACCCCGACGATGGCCGTTTGCTGATAGTCATACGTGGTTGTACTAATATCTAGCAGTTGGCGTACTGTAGAATCGCGCCCATCACAAGCGACTAATACGCTAGCTTGCAGCTGCTGCTCGTTTTCGGCTTCATCGTTATAATTAAAGCTAAGTGTCACACTATCGGCCTGCTGCTGGACAGTCGTCACATTGGCATTATCTATCAAGGTAATTAGTGGCTCTTGCTGTGCGGCTAATAAAAGTTTACGACCCAGCCAAGCGTTTTCGATGACTTGTCCAAATGACTCGACCTTTTCCTCTGCTTTATTCAGCTGCGCACGCCCAAAACTGCCTTGCTCACTAATCTGCACGGTATCGATACGGCAGGCATGGCTCTGTAACTCATCCCACAGTCCAATCTCTTGATATATTTGTACCGTGCGCCGCGATAAAGCCGTATTGCGACTGTCTAAATAATGGCTGCGAGCACTATCATCCGTTGGACTGATGGTTGGATAGCTGTTTTTTTCTAACAAGGTGCTCGCAATACCGTGATGGGCCAATAGCAATGCAAAGGACAAACCAACATGACCACCACCCGCGATAAGCACTTGCTGGTCAGTTATCGCTTCTTTCTTTTTAGAGATGCTGTCGAACTTTTTAGGTATGTTGTCAGCATTGGATAAATGTGAATCAGTATCTTGCATCGTTATTTTCCTATTATAATCTTTTGGACAAGCAATTTATTAGTGATAGATAGCCGCTCGTCACTGACTTTATTTTATAATTTTTATCATTTCACTACTGTTGTTAGATGGGTTGCAGCAACCTATGGTATCGCCCATAGATTACCACAAATTGTCTATTATGCCGTGGTCTTAACAGTAGACAAATCGTTTCTCCACTCTCATCGTAAACGAGGTTTATTTTTATAAAAATCAAAAATATTAATATGATTAAAGCGCTATCACATGGTGAGTAGCGATGAATTATATAGAACTGACAGCAACATCGAATCAATCTATAGAAAATCGCTGTAGAGTTGCAATCAGCATACAAAAACAGCGTTATCTATCTGATGTATGGCTTGAAATTTAAAAATTCTCTACCATAATGAAGGCAAGACTTTCATTCACGACCTTCCACAATAACAAAAATAATATCGCCGTCATTTGTATCATCTACAATCTTTGTATCACCTAAACACTGTAATTCCACTAACTATTTTATCTCTGCAACCCGCCACGCAATTAAAACCAAATCATAGCGTCGGGTACACAATAAAAGGATAATCGCTTGACTGATTCCATGAGCCGCCGTATTAAGTTTGAATCACTGACTCCAGCACAGCTAAAAACCGTGCTTGGTGAATACAACAATCACATGAAATATATCCAAAAACGCCTCGATATTAAAATCATTCAGCGCCAAGGCGATTTTTGTCTGAGTGGCGATGTGACTAATGTCGAACGCGGTGAACGTATTATCTACAAAATGGTAGATGAAGCACAGAATACTAAAGACATCAGTGCAGAAGAGCTGCATCTCATCATCCAATCTAGCCTCTCTCGTGATGAAGACATCGAAGAAGACGAACAAGATCACGATGACATGGAATATGATGAAGATTTGGATGAGGCTAGCGAGTTTACGCCCATCAGTTTGCGTACGCGTAAGGGTCGCATCGTTCCGCGTGGGGGCAATCAACAGCGTTACGTAAAAAACGTCCTGAGCTCTGATGTGTCGTTTGGTATTGGGCCAGCTGGTACGGGTAAAACGTATCTAGCAGTAGCATGTGCCGTCGACATGCTTGAGCGTAATGAGATTGAGCGTATTTTGCTAGTGCGTCCAGCGGTAGAAGCTGGCGAAAAGCTAGGCTTCTTGCCAGGTGATTTGACCCAAAAAATCGACCCATACTTACGCCCATTATATGATGCGCTCTATGAGATGATAGGCTTTGAGAAAGTCGGTAAAATGATTGAGCGTCAGATTATCGAAGTGGCACCGCTGGCCTATATGCGCGGTCGTACTTTGAATAACTCGTTTGTCATTCTAGATGAAGCGCAAAACACCACGCCTGAACAGATGAAAATGTTTTTGACCCGCTTGGGCTTTGGCTCACGTGCCGTCATTACTGGGGATATTACTCAGGTGGATTTGCCACGTGGTCACAAGTCAGGCTTGGCCCAAGCAATGGATATTCTAAAGGATATCGAAGAGATTCATATCACAAAGTTTGATTCAAAAGACGTCGTACGACATCAATTGGTACAACAAATTGTTGAAGCCTATGATGTGTTTGATGAAGAGCAAATGGCTTTAGAAGAAAAACGTAAGTTTGAACGTATTAAAGAACAAGAGCGTAGACAAGCCGTCGCTAATGCAGCAGCCAATCTGTAATAATTGAGCTAATCATTGAATTACAATCATTTGCTATGAGCATTTATCTTGCATAAGAAAACCGGATTACTAAAAGTAGTCCGGTTTTTTCTTACCAACAGTTTATTGAATTTAGCTCTTTCGCTACTAGTCGCCTACCAGCAACTTAGCTATAGTAGCCTCTATATATTCTATACATTAGCCTCTATTTATTAGTTAAAAACTTAGCAATGAAAGACAATAATCAAGCTACTTTTATGGTAAAAAATCCGCTAAGTAAATAATGTAAACGATGCAGCATTAGAAACGCATTTATTTATAATAAAAAGGACAGCAATATGAGCCAACCTGACAATACTAATTTTGACGACAAGATCGCTAGCAACCATGCCAGCTTAGCAGCACTTGATATCAGTGCGACCGACAGTATTGATGACGAAGTATTAGATACTTTTTATAATCGCGAGCATTTACTAACAGTCATGATGGCGACTTTAGATTATATAAATGGTCGTATTAATAATGGTCTGACCCTACCCTATTTTGCAGATATTGATCCTGAGCTGTGGCAGGAAAAATCTAAAACTCTAGATATATATATCACTGATGACGTCGAAGGCTGTGCTCTAAATCTAGAAGCACGCGGCAAGGACTATGCGACTAATATTTTGTCTTATCCAAGCGAATTACCTGCTGCAGTCATTGAGCTGATGCCAACATTACCTCTTGGTGAGCTAATTATCTGTCATGAAGTGATGGTGCGTGAAGCGGCTGAACAGGACAAAACCGTGGCGCAGCACATTAGCCATTTGCTAGTGCATGGCGTGCTACACCTACTAGGTTTTGATCATGAGCTCGGACAAGCTGAACAAGATGAGATGGAGTACTTTGAAATTGAGATTTTGGCAGGCTTAAACCTACCAAATCCTTATGTCTAAACTAGCACTGCTCTATTAAACAGTCTTCTAACTATTAAGCAGCTATCAATCAATCTTTAGATAGTGGTAGCTTTTGCGCTTGACCCATTTGGTTGATCATATGATCCAAGCCTTTAACATGGACACTGCGCTGCGGGAATGGAATCTCAATCTTCTCATCATCTAAAGCTTGCTTGAATTGCTCTAGTAGCTCGCATTGCATCGACCACCAGTCAGCATTGGTTGTCCAAACGTTTAGGGTAAGATCTACTGAGTTGTCGCCTAGATTGGTCACTCGCACGATAGGCTCAGGATCAGTGAAAGCCAATGGGTTGTTTCTTGCCAGACTTAACATCACGTCTTTAGCCGTTTTGATATCAGCATCATAGCCAATACCGACAGTGATATCGACGCGGCGATTGGGTAGCGCTGTATAATTGACCACAGGTGAAGTCGTGATATCGCTATTAGGAATGATGATATCGTGATTGTTAATGGTCGTCAGATGGGTATTAACCAAGGTGATCTCTGTCACTGTACCTGTGTAGCTACTAATCTGTACGTAATCGCCGCGTACAAACGGGCGAAACGTCACAATCATAATACCAGCGGCAAAATTTGATAACTGGTCTTTTAGTGACAAACCAACGGCAACAGCGGCACCACCTAAGATTGCGACGACCGACGTAGTCTGTACACCGACTTTGCTAAGTGCAGCTAAAATCACTACGACCAGTAGCACGCCATACAATAGGCGACTTAAAAAACTAGCAACTGTCTCGTCCAGATGGCTACGCGTCATCAAGCGATCGGAAAAAGCGACTGCCTTTTTGGCAAGCCAACGTCCAACGATAAATATAAGTATTGCTAAAGCGACTTTAATGACCAACTCTAGGGCATTGCTCGTTAAGGTAGCGACATCGACGGTAAAACCTAAAAATTCCATACTGACTCTTTATTTTATAGCTGTGTGTTATGAACTTGGGTATCTGTAATGATAAAAAATGGTGCGTTAAGTGTTATTCTTAACAATTGTATTTTCGGTGATATTTTTTCAGCAACTTTATTTTCAGTAGCTTTTTTCTTAGTGCTTGTCTTCTTAGTGCATAAATACATTAACCTTAGTACGTTACTTCGACTGTATCACTATAGCGGTAAGTACGTATCAAGCGCAGCTCGACGATATCGCTCATGTCTTCGGTGAATTTACCAAAAGGTGCAGCTTGTCGTACCGACTGCTTGGCCGCTTCATCCAATATCGTAGAGTTTGAGCTTTCAAGCAAACGAATGGCTTTGATATTGCCGTCGTTACTTATGATAACCATAAGGCGTACTTCACCCGTAATGCCTTGGGCGCGCGCTTGCACGGGATAATGCAAGTTGCCCACACGCTCGACATGCTCGCGAAATGTGTTGATATAATCTGCTGCCGCACCCCGTGTGGTCGAATTACTATCCATGGTCACGACTTTGGATTTGGTCGCGTAGACCTGCTGACGCTGAGATAGCTGAGCTTCTAAGGTGGCAATCTGCTTACGTAGCCGCTCTTCTTGTGCCATCGCATCATCTTGCGCTTGCTCGCTGTCGTTATCCGACTCTACAGTAGCCTGACGCCAACTTAACGTCGTGCGTAGATAACTTTCTTGATAGCGCTGCTGACGCACTTTACGCTGTAAGTTAACGATGTCTTGAGTCTCACTCATTTGCTCAGCAGACATTGCACTTAGCTGATTGTTCTCTTGTCTTAGCTGCTCTTCTATTGTACCGCCGCCCTCTTGCGAAGCATTGGCAATAAAGTGCGCATCTTCGTTAGGCTTCATGTTATCGGTCAGTACCTTTGCCACATCTTGCATCATAGCAGCTGGGTCTTTTCCCATAGAAAAGCTAATCCCGAAAATAATCAGCACATGAACAGCTACCGCAATAACAATGGCGACAGGCAAACTTATATCGCGCTTGGGCGCTTGCGCCGAAAAATGATAGCTCTGTGAGTCTTTTATATAGGCCACAATGAATCTCAGCTTGTGAGCACATCAGTACAAAGCACTATTTAACAAGTGTTGTAACGATAGGCATGATTTATACTGGCGCTATCATAACATGACATAGAATTATGTCGCCAGTATAAGCACTGAGACGGCATTTTGACATCTGCCATACAGTATTGGTAACCTTATCCGCTAATTGAAAAACATGCATTTGAGAATATATAAGGCAGACTAAACACTGTCTATACCAAATGAATTGCTATAAAACGCATGTGTTCATTTTGAAGCCACTGTATTTGTTATATACTGCTTTAGCATAATAGCATTAGTAGCACGATACTTTGCAACAATCAGAACTGTGCATCGTGTTGATTAGGCACGGCAGATTATCAAGCAGCACAGTAAATGTAGATTCACTATGCACTAGTATCAGAGGTCAGTTTTTCGCTTTTGCTACCTATCAGTATAAAAATTACTAATGGTCGTAGATATTTAGAAATTATAGATGATTAGCTTTCGTTCAAATTAACGATAGCCTGCAAAGTTTGTTTAGCCATTTTTACGTCACCGATTGAATGACGCGCCCTATAAGGATAATAAGTTTGAGTGACTTTGATAACGTGAATAATTCAGACAATTTTGATGAGTTCTTCGAGAGTATTGGCTATCGTTTTGACGAGTCATTCGGCAGTGGTTGGGAGCGTATCGCCCAATCGGTTAAAGATATCTATAATAAGACGACGGACAAGTTCGAAGATGAGTTGTCATTGCCAGTGGCACAGACTTACGTTAATGATGCACTACAAAAATTCGTCACCGACAATGTAAAAGCCATTTTAGAGCTACGTGTCGAGATGCATGAGGATTGGTTTCGTTTGTACTGCACTGTCAATGCAGGCGGCATCTATGCCGAGGTGGCAAGTAACTTTAGCTTAGTTCACGTCCAACTCGATCGCAATGTGCAACGCTTTGTATTTGGTCAGCAAACTTATACCGATATATTGAATCTGCGCTGCGAATCTTTCGTGAAACGTCAAGGCGTCAAACTGGCGATTTGGTTTTATCATAGCGTCCTCAAAAAAGACCCTTTAGGCTTTATTCTGTCGTACGTCAATATTGCTCGCGCAAAAGACGAAGTGATTTATCTCGATATCCATCGTTGGTTAAAAAACAACAAGAAAATCATGAGTACCTTGCATAAGGTACAGATAAATTATGGCGAGCTAGAAGAAGAGCAAATGATTTTGAAGGCTCAAATCAACTATCGTGATTTACTGGCGGCCAGCAGTAACGAAGATATCATCGGTGATGATGATGATCCTGAATTGATGCAAGGCCCTATTAACCCTGTAGACGATGCGACTGAACCAAGCCAAGAGTAAGTCGCTAATGTTTCATCCCATAAGACAATGTTTTATCCCATAAAAAAACGCTGCAGCTTAGAGGTTATTGGCCTTATAGATGCAGCGTTTTTTTATGGGAGTCGTCAACTACCAGTAGTTCTCTACGGCAATATTACCCTCACCGCGGCGATTCATTACCAGTCCCAATGTCTTTAACGCCTCTTTGGTATCTTCTACCATGTCTGGGTTGCCACATAGCATGACATGCGTAGTATCAATATCTAATGCGATACCTGCGCGCGCTTGTAACGTACCCTCTAGCAGTAGCTTCGGCAGACGCTCTGACAATGTGCCTTCAACAGGCTCACGAGTGACGATTGGGATGAAGATAAGCTTTGCTGGATTATCAACCAGCGTGCCAAAATCTTCTTGTAGGCTTTCGATTTTCTCAACGTAAGCAAGTTCATCGAGCGAGCGGGCACTATAAGCCAATACAATGTGCTCGTAATCTTCCCATGTCTTTAAATCTTGTAGCATCGACAAAAACGGTGCTAAACCAGTCCCTGTTGCTAGCAGCCATAAGTCTTTTGGCAATGGTTTTTGGTAACGTGCTAACGTCAAAAATCCAAATGGCATGGTATTAAGCAGTAGCTCATCACCCACTTGTAAGTGCTGTAATTGCGAGGTAAATGCACCATCCGGTATCACGATAGAGAAAAACTCTATCACCTCATCAAATGGCGAAGAGACAATCGAATACGCGCGAAAAACATCTTCATTCAATGCGGTATCAGCAGTTTCATCACTTGCATCAGTCTGTTGATAATATTTTAATTGACTAGGATTGACGCCTAAACGTACAAACTGCCCCGCTGTAAACTTAAAACTATCGGGACGGCTGACGGTAAAGCTAAATAAATTGGGCGTCCATGTAGTTTTACTGAGCACCGTTACGGTTTGAATATTATCACTCATAATTATTCGTCACTTATACTTTATTAAACTGTATTTTTATAAGATACCTTTGATAGGCAAAAGAAGATAAATACCAAAAAGGTAAGCATAAAAAAGATGCGCCAAGCTTATCATAAAGCTGGCGCATCTTGGTTTTTTAACCGTAACAACAGATAGATCGCAGCGACTTATCTGTTGTATTAACTCAGCGACATTACCAAATGCGAGCCAAACTTGCCCACTCAATCATACTATTTGGCAAGATACCAAAGAATAGAATAATCGCCGTCACAGCAATGACCATAATACCACCGGTACGAATACCCCATTGCCCAGACACGTCAAACTCGATGAACTGCTTAGGACGTTTGAACAGCGTGAGTAACACACGTAAGTAGTAGAATAGACCAATCGCACTGCCCAAGATAATCATCGCAGCCAAGAACCAGTTGGTGCCTTGTACCGCAGCTAAGATAGCAAATAGCTTAGTGATAAAGCCTGCCGTCAACGGAATACCAGCCAATGACAACATCATGATAGTCATGACAGCGGTCAATAATGGACGACGCCAGAATAGCCCTTGATAATGGGTCAACTCATCGGCTTCACCAGATAAGCGATACGGACTCGACATCAACGTCACTACACCAAAGGCACCGATAGAGGTAAAGGCATAAACCGCCATATACATACTAGAGATACTATCAGCGGCCGAGCCAATGCTGACAATCACGATCATCACATAACCCATATGGGCAATAGATGAGTAACCGAGTAGACGTTTCAGGCTAGTTTGACGTACTGCCAATAAGTTACCTACCAAGATAGATAAAGTGGCCATTACCATCAATAGCATCTGCACTGATGGCAATGCCAGCAAAGCAGTATCGATTAAGAAACGCACGGCTAGTGCCATCATCGCCACTTTTGATACTGATGCTAAAAAGGTAGCGATAGGCGCTGGTGCACCTTCGTAAACATCTGGCGTCCACATATGGAAAGGAGCAGCTGAGAGTTTAAAGGCGATACCAAACATCATCATTGCCGCGCCCAGTATCAGTAGTGGCGACTCAAAGATATTGCCTAGCACCATGCTGATTGGCTTAAATGCTAGCGAGCCTACTTCTGCATAGATAAAGGCCATACCCATAAGCAACGTCGCTGATGCAGTCGCCGACAATACCAAATATTTCAATCCCGACTCAAGTGACTGGTTGCGCATATAAGTATAAGCAAGCAAACCATATAGTGGTACTGATAGCATCTCTAGGCTCATAAAGAATGACGCCATATGCTGCGCGCTTACCATGAGTAATGCACCAATGGTCGATAGCAGCATGAGCAAGTACAGCTCTTCTTTATTGTCTTTTAGGTTGGCCAGATACGCATAAGACAGCGTACAACAAGCCAAGGCACAGATAAAAATCACCACCATATTAAACTGAGCAAAGTTATCAATAACAAATAACTGCTCAGCATTTGGCGCGATAGATCCGCTTTCAATCACACCGATCATCTGACCGATCAGGGTAAATAGACCAATGTTTAAGCCTGCCACCGTAATCGTACCAGTGACCATGTGCGAGCGTTTAAAGGTAATCGCGATCATAACCGTCAGTACCGTAATCACTACGGCGATAATCGGCGCGTAAGGCAACAATCCTATCAAATCATTCATCGTAATATCATTCATGACTTAACGTGCCTCCATTACATCAAGCAGCTGCGACGCATCTACCTGTGTCACTTGACTGTATATATATGCGTTATTGATCCACTGCATAGCGTGGCTTGAGGTATCAAGGAACGGCTGTGGGTACAGTCCGAGCCATACCAAACCAGCAGCTAATATCAGTAGTAATGACAGCTCGCGCTTGCCCAAATCTTTTAGTTTACGTGCAGGTAAGCCATGTGACTTAGTCTCTCGCTCTGCCAATGCAGCGATGTTGTTTTCACCAAATAACGCGCGATGAATCAAAATCAGTGAATAAAGACCTGCTAATACCAAACTGAATGTCGCAAATACCACAAACACGGGATACTGAGCAAATGAGCCGAATAAAATCATGAACTCGCCAATAAAGTTACCCGTACCTGGAATACCTAGCAGCGCGGCACAGAAGAACATCAATATCGGTGCGTAGTAACGGAACTGCCCCCACATACCACCCATCAAGGTTAAATCGCGTGTATGCAGACGCTCATATAGCTGTCCTGCCATGATGAATAGTGCGGCTGAACTCAAACCATGAGCAAGCATCTGAATCATCAGACCTTGTAAGCTGAGTAGTGTTCCCGCATAGATTGCTAGTACCACAAAACCCATGTGCGAGATACTGGTATAGGCCAGCAAACGCTTCATATCAGTCTGCATAAACGCAAGCCATGCACCGTAGAAGATACCAATCGTACCTAATGTTATCGCTATCGGCGCAAACTCTTGTGACGCTGCTGGAAATAGCGGCAACACAAAACGAATCAAACCATATGCAGCAGTCTTGATGAGCACACCTGCCAAATCCACCGAACCTGCCGTTGGTGCTTGCGCATGCGCATCTGGCAACCAGCCATGAAAAGGTACAATAGGCAACTTCACCGCAAAACCAATGAAGAAGCACAGCATGATGGGATATTCCCAGCCGCCAAGTGACGTACCGAGCAAGTCATTATAGTTAAAGCTGACCACCCCAGTTTGGGCGTAGCTGATAATGACCAATACCAAAATACCGATGAGCATGATAAGCCCAGACGCTTGGGTATAGATAAAGAATTTGGTTGCGGCGTATTCTTTGGTTTTGCCAACCACATCATGACCCCAAATTGCGATCAAGAAGTAGATAGGAACCAGCATCATCTCCCAAAAGAAGAAGAATAAGAATAAGTCAATGGCCAAGAAAACACCGATGACGCCGCCCAAACTCCATAGCAAGTTTAAATGGAAGAAACCAACACGGCGCTGAATCTCATTCCACGAACAAGCAACGGCTGCCACACCAAGCAACCCTGTTAGGGCCACCATCATCAATGACAAACCATCTAGCGCTAAGTGAAAGCTAATACCAAAACTTGGTATCCATGGCACACTGAACTCCGCGACCCAAGGCACGGTAGCATCTGGTGCAATGACCTGCTTACTCATACCGCTAAAATCACCTTGCTGCCAAAGTACCAATGACAAAGCAAAGGTCAACGTCATACCGATCAAGGCAATCCAGCGCGGCAGACGTTTATTAAATCGCTCTACCACCCAGCATAGCAATCCTGCAATAAAAGGAATTGCAATTAATGCTGGTAGCATCCACGTTTGTTGTAACTCAATCATCTTTACACCACCGTCATCATTACCAGCACCAGCAATACAGCCATACCCAAGCCAAAGCTTGTGGCATAACCTCGAAGAGACCCTGTTTGCGTCGCAGACAATACTTTATTACCTGCTGAGGCCAGCTTAGGTAACAGCAACCACGTTTTATCGATAGGGTCGGCTTTAAGTAAGCGGCCGATGAATAAAAAGGGTTTTACAAAAATTACATCATATAGCGCGTCGAAACCTAGGCCATGATAACACCAGTGATATAGCGCCCCACCAATACGTGAGCGCTTAAAGCTAGTGAGCATTCTGCCTTTATTGACGACATACAACAGTGCAGCCAATATCAAACCTGCTGCCATTGCACCCATCGCGATATATTCTGCGGTGTGCTTAGCATGTGCTTGACCTGCAACTTCTAATAGATGACCAACGCTCTCTGGCAACACACCATCTAATGGCGGTGTAATCCAAGCACCAACGGCAGTAGATAGCACTAGCAACACGGTCAAAGGCAACCAATACGATACACCTGATAACTTATGAGCATGGGTCTTCTCTTCGCCAAAGAATATGATCCAAATCATACGGAATGTATAAATCGCGGTTAAGAATGCGCCGAATACACCCATATAAAATAGTACTAAGTGACCTGTGGCATAAGTCTCCCAAAGAATCGCTTCTTTAGAATAGAAACCAACGGTAACCCAAGGTATGGCAGCGAGTGCACCGCCACCGATGATATAACACCAAAATACCAATGGGATCTTTTTACGTAGACCGCCCATCTTAAAGATATCTTGCTCATGATGTACCGCAAGGATGACCGCACCTGATGATAAGAACAGCAATGCTTTAAAGAAAGCATGGGTCATCAGATGGAAGATTGCCCCTTGCCACGCGCCCACGCCAAGCGCTAAGAACATATAGCCAATTTGACTCATGGTCGAATAAGCAAGGATACGTTTGATGTCTGTTTGCGCGAGTGCACAGAATCCAGCAACGACCAACGTCAATGCCCCTACGCCGCCAACCCAATACAATAAGATACCTGGGGTCAGCTCAAACAATGGATGTAGACGAGCAATCAGATAAACACCTGCCGTCACCATCGTTGCCGCGTGAATCAATGCCGATACTGGTGTTGGACCTGCCATCGCATCAGCAAGCCATGTATGTAGTGGCAACTGGGCTGACTTACCCATCGCGCCGCCGACCAACATCATCGTGGTAAGCATCATCGTTGGGTTATTAACATCGAACACTTCTGGCGCGCGCGTAATAATCTCTTGAATATTAAGCGTACCGAATTCGCGGAATAATAAAAACAAACCAAAGGCTAAGAACACATCACCGACACGCGTGACGGTAAAAGCTTTCATCGCGGCACGGCCGTTGGCTCTATCATGGTAATAATAACCAATCAATAGGTACGAACAGATACCCACGCCTTCCCAACCAAGATATAGCAGAAATAAGTCATCTGCGAGTACCAGTAACAACATACTGGCCACAAACAAGTTCATATAGCTAAAGAAACGAGCAAAGCCAGTGTCGCCTTTCATATACCAAGAGGCAAACAGATGAATCAAAAAGCCAATCCCAGTAATGACGCCTGTCATAGTCAATGCAAGACCATCAAAGCTCAAGCCAAAATGTGGCGCAAAATCGCCAACTTGGAACCATGTCCACAGCGGAACCTCTACTACCGTTCCAGCTGGATTGGTGGTCAAAAAGGTATAGCTAACCACTAGCGTGCATAGTGCTGATAACAGCATGCTACCCACGCCAACAATCGCTGCGACCGTCTCTGATAATTTGTCGCGCATAAAGGCTAAAATCAAAAAGCCAATGAGCGGGAATATAAAGGTTAATGGTAATAAACTCATGACATCATCCTTTCATCTCATTGGCGCTATCGACATCGAGATGCCCACGCTGATGATAAAAACGCAATAATATTGCCAGACCAATTGACGCTTCAGCCGCAGCCAAGGTCAAAATAAAGATAAACATAATCTGTCCGTCTGGATCGACCCAGCGACTACCTGCTACTACAAATGCCAATGCTGCCGCATTCATCATGATCTCAAGACTCATTAGCATAAATAAGAAGTTACGTCGTACCATAACGCCGCACAGACCGATGGCAAATAAAATGCCTGCCAAAATCAGTCCATGGCTCATGGGTATCATACCCAGTACATTTTGCGCCTCAGCAACTGGCTGTACTAAGCCTGCCACCTCGTGGGCAAACGGCACGTTTGACACATCTTGTGCCACGCTTGCTGCTAGTACCATTAGTCTGACTCCTTGCGCGTAACTTTATTCGCACCTGCTTTCGTGCCTACCTTCATACCTACATAGTCATGCGGGTCAACATCTTTATATTCGTAAGGCTTAGCCATTTCTACGCCGTCATGCTTTGTAAGCGTACTATCATTGTCGTATTGTTTGATACTGCCTACGCTTGGCTTGAAGTTTTGGCTATCATTACCGATGACCTCATCGTCGACTGTCTCTTTACCTAAATGATAAGCGGCGACCAAGGCTGCCAATAATAGCAATGCTGCTACTTCAACCAGCATAATGTATTTGGTAAATAGCACTGTACCGACTGCTTTGGCAGAGATAGTCGTGCCACCCATCATGACAGCTTCATCGTGATTGAGACCAATCATCGCATAGAGCACAACGGCAATGATTATCGTCAATCCTGTCGGTATCGCCCAAGTGCCGGCATCAAGCCAACGCTCTTCGCGCTCGTCATTGCTCATGCCCAAATTAAGCATCATAATGACAAAGACAAATAGCACCATAATGGCACCAGCATAAACAACAATCTCTAGCGCACCCGCAAACGGCGCTCCTAATACAAAAAATATCCCAGCAATTGCCAGCAACGATACAATCATCGATAAGATAGCATGCACTGGATTGGCCTGAGTCACTACGCGCAGACTGGCAAATACTGCCACTGCTGCAAGCGAATAAAACCCAGCCAGTTCAGGATGGTTCAAAATATTCATCATGGTAGCAAGCTCCTTAGATCAATCGGTGCAGACTCATTTTGTGCTGCGCCTTTTGGTTTATCTGCTACCGCCATACCTGTCACACGATAATAGTTATAATCAGGGTATTTACCTGGTCCTGAAATGAGCAAATGCTCTTTTTCGTAGACCAAATCTTGGCGCTTATATTCACCCAGTTCAAAATCTGGGGTCATTTGAATCGCTGTCGTTGGACAGGCTTCTTCACACAATCCACAAAAGATACAGCGTGAGAAATTGATACGGAAAAACTCTGGATACCAGCGTCCATCTTCACGCTCGGCTTTTTGTAATGAGATACACCCTACCGGACATGCCACCGCACACAAGTTACAAGCGACACAGCGCTCGTCTCCATCAGGATCACGCGTTAGGACAATACGTCCACGAAAACGCGGCGGTACAGGTACCGGCTCTTCAGGATAAAGGATGGTGTCACGCGGTCTGAGCGCATGACTATTGACCATCCACATGCTGCGGACAATGGTAAATATACCAATGACGGTCTTTTTTATGGTAGTAAACATGGGATTATTATCCTTATCAGCTTTACCCTAGTTCATCAGTGATGGCTAGTAATGACTATAACGTTGGGGAAAAGATCAAAATGACCGCAGCAGTAACCAACAGATTGATCAAGGTTACGGGCAGACATACTTTCCAGCCAAAGTTCATCACCTGATCATAACGCGGACGCATGAGTGAGCCTCGAGCCAAAACAAACAATGTCATAAAGAACAGCGTTTTAATCATGAACCAAAAAGCTGGTGGAATAAATGGAATATCTAAATTAAAAGGTGCAAGCCAACCGCCAAAGAACAAGCAAGTCATCAAGGCAGAAATCAAGACAACGTTGACATACTCACCAATAAAGAACATACCGAATTTCATGCCCGAATATTCGACATGGTAGCCTTCGGCAAGTTCTTGCTCTGCTTCTGGTTGGTCAAATGGATGTCTGTGCGTTACCGCCACACCAGCGACCACAAAGGTCAAAAAGCCAAAAAACTGCGGAATGATGTACCAGCCGTCCGCTTGTGACTCAACAATGGCGCGCAGGTTAAATGAACCTGTCAGCGCCACCACACCCATTAATGATAAGCCCAAAAACACTTCGTAACTGATGGTCTGTGCAGCAGAGCGTAGACCACCAAGCAGTGAGAATTTATTAGCAGATGCCCAACCACCGAACATCACGGCATAGACCGCAATACCTGCCATGGCAAAGAAAAATAAAATACCAATATCCCAATCAACCACGCCCAATGTCGGCGAGATAGGAATAATGGCAAATGAGGCCAATGCGGTAAACATGGCAACCGCAGGCGCCAACGTGAACATAAACTTATCGGTAAATTTTGGCGTCCAATCTTCTTTAAAGAAGATTTTGAGCATATCTGCAATGAGCTGCAATGAACCAAAAGGACCAACGCGGTTCGGGCCATAACGGTCTTGCCATAAGGCTAGCATGCGACGCTCATAGACAATCATCATTGCAGCAACCAGTACCACAACTAAAAAGATAACTAGCGATTGACCTACCAAAAACAAAATAGACCAAGCATCAAAGCTTATGCTATTGGCCAAAAAGCTTGGCACATCAGGGATAATACGAGTCACTTGCATATTACACCTCCTGTGTCGTGGTCGGTGCTGCGCTCATATGCTCAGCCACATTATTATTCATATCGTTAGCCATGCTACCCAGCATCGTTACTGGCGCATCTACTTTACGTACTGACGCTGGCATTGATGGATGAATGATACTCACCTGCCCGACTGGATAGCCGATGCAGCCTTCTGCTAGATAACCAACCAACTGTACTGGTAAAGTAATTTGCTGCTTATCAATCTCAATCGCTAAGTAGTCACCAGCAGCGATATTCCAGTCTTTGGCATCATCAATACCGATACGCCATGCGGCAACGGGTAGTTGCTCTGTGACGAGTGGGCTACGTGACGCCATCATTGAGCTGGCATAGATGTTATGAATCGGTACCAGCTTGGCTTGACCTTGTTGTAAATCAGTAGTGTTTGCAGACATAGCCTCTGGCGCAACGTACTGACGCGTCGCTAAGCGCTCTAAATGATCAAACAAGCGCACCCCTGGATCGCCATTTTTTAGATGGCCACCAACTTTGTCTTGGTATTTGTTCCACGCTTGCGGTGAGTTCCAGCCTGCTGCACTGGCAAAAGGAATCATCGAGCTTGGTGTTTCTTTACCGCTATAGCCTTCCATTGAGAAAGTTAAACCTGTGTCCAAATCTTTTGGCTGCATCGGCTCATGTACTGAGATCGGTGCACGTATGGCGGTACGACCTGAGTAACGACGCGGCTGACGCGCAATCTTAAGACCGGTAATACGGTAGTCCGCTTCAGGCGCAGCGCCTTTGATACCCGCAAGTTTAGGGTGCGTTGCGATCAATGCATTAATCACATCATCAAGCTGCGTCCAGTCGACATCACGACCTTCAATGCTGCTATGCACAGCATGTATCCAACGCCAACCTTCTTTGATACTGCTCATCGGATGGTAGTATTCATTATCGTAAACTTGGAAGAAGCGCTGGGCACGACCTTCAGCAGATATTAGGGTACCATCCGCTTCTGCAAAGCTCGCCGCTGGCAATACAATATCGACGTCTTTATGCCAATCAAGGAGCTGATGATCTAACGCAATGACCGTTTTGTCCGTCAATAGCTGCGTCAATTTATTGGCATCAATCGCATCTGTTAGCTGATTTTCTGCAACCACAACCACATCATAATCGGTGGCTAATAGCTCTTCAACTGAGTGACCACCAAGCATACAGACACCCATACTATTGGCATCAGGAACCGTTAAGTAAATACCTGCTTGCGCTTGGTATTTAGTATTAACTTCTTTCAGCTCAAGGTTTTCAGCAGGTTCGCGTTCTATATCGTCCTGTACTTCTGTATCCACACCTGTTTCAGGCTTGTTCGGTTTGGCTGATAGCTCTTTATCTTCTTCAGGCTGATCATTAGCAGACAACGCTTGGGCTTTGACTTTGGCATTATGAGCGTCCACCTGCTGCTGCTCAGTGGATTTTATCGCCTCACGTTTTTGGGTCAATGTTTGGGTAATCTGCGCCGCTGCTTCTATCAATGCGGTAGAAGACAGGCTACTACCTGACACAACCAATGGCTTATCGGCTTGGATCAAGTCATAAGCGATTTGCTGCGCCAATGCTTGCATACCATCAGTATCGATACTGGCATCTTGCTCAGCCGCTTGCGGATCTGCTATTTCTGATAAGTCATCAGAAAGTTTTGCAATCTCATCAGCAACCTTAAAGCCAAGTTTAATAATATCTTCAGGAGTCGCCACCACACTCACTTTACTGATGTCTTCTAGCTTGGTTTGCGTTACATCGATGACATAGACTGGGCTTAGCGCATCTTGAGCGATACGTTTGACTGGTTCGGCAAGCCAAGGCTGCGTTTGCAATGCCGCTGCCATTTTAAGCCCTTCATTTTTTGCCGCTTGGCGTACTGATAGTGCGACTCTTGATGACGTTTGCGTGATATCCTCGCCTAATACGAGCACTGCATCATGCGTTTCGATATCGGTCATGCTAGGGTTATAAATGCCTTCAGTGTTAAGCACTTCGATGCACTTGTTGACCAATGCTTGCTGCTGATGGTTCAAACCTGTTGAAAAACTATCAAAGCCAACTAGGTTTTTTAATGCAAAGTTGGTCTCTAGACTGGCACGCGGTGAGCCAATACCGATGACTTTTTTATCTTTAATACGTTTGATGGTTTCATCAAGTGCATAGTCAATATTGATTTTGACATGCTTGTCATTGATGCGTTCAAGCGCTTGCGTTGGACGATCCGCGCGGTTGACATAGCCGTAACCAAAGCGACCACGGTCACATAAGAAGTAACGGTTCACCTCACCGTTATAGCGGTTTTCGATACGGCGCAATTCACCATAACGCTCACCTGGTGAGATATTACAACCAGCCGAGCAACCATGACAGATGCTAGGCGCATACTGCATGTCCCACTTACGATTGTAGCGATCAGAGTGGGTTTTATCAGTAAACACACCGGTTGGGCAGACTTCAGTCAAGTTACCTGAAAACTCACTTTCAAACTGCCCATCTTTATCACGGCCAAAATAAACACGATTGTTTGAGCCATAAACACCCAAATCTTCGCCGCCCGCGTAGTCTTTATAAAAACGTACACAGCGATAGCAAGCGATACAACGGTTCATCTCATGCGCGATGAATGGACCAAGTTCTTGATTGTGGTGCGTGCGTTTAGTAAAGCGATAGCGACGACGGCTATGACCTGACATATAGGTCATGTCTTGCAAATGACAATGTCCGCCCTCTTCACAGGTTGGACAGTCATGCGGATGGTTGGTCATCAGTAGCTCAACCATCGACTTGCGGAAGGCTTTGGCCTCATCGTCAGTCACAGAGATGTACATGTCGTCGCCAGGAGCGACCATACAGGACATCACTAAACGACCTTTGCCCGCTTCCATGTCGTCTTTATTCTGGAATTGCTTGACGGCGCACTGACGGCACGAGCCAACTGAGCCAAGAGCTGGATGATAACAAAAATACGGCACATCAATGCCGAGTGATAAGCAGGCTTGTAGTAAGTTGTCGCTGCTATCTACTTCGACAGTGGTCCCATCAATATGTATGACTGCCATGCCGCTCTCCTTATTTCGCTACTGGCTGTTGGTTGGCTGCCGCATCAATAATATCGACACCAACCGCCTGCGCGATTTTTTGATCAAACTCTGGACGGAAATATTTAATCGCACTCATTAGTGGTTCCATCGCACCTGGGGCATGCGCACAGAATGTCTTACCAATCCATAAGTCACGCGTGAGGCCTTCTAGTTTTTCGACATCGCCCACTTGCCCTTCACCATCATTGATGGCAGTAAGCAGTTTGACGCCCCAAGGCAGACCATCACGGCATGGCGTACACCAACCGCAGGATTCGCGTTGAAAGAAAATTTCAAGATTACGCAGTAATGGCACCATGTCTTGTGATTCATCGACAACCATAATCAGACCTGTACCCATACGGCTACCAGCTTCCTGAATGGTATCAAAATCCACCACCACATCTAAATGTTCAGCGGTTAAAAAGTCAGTCGATGCACCGCCCGGTAGCCAAGCCTTCAGCGTTTTACCATCTTTCATACCGCCCGCCAACTCTTCAATGATTTCGCGTGCCGTATAACCAAATGGTAATTCCCATAGGCCTGGATCGTTGACCAATCCTGAGCAACCAAATAGTTTGGTGCCCGGCGTTTTACTTTTGCCTTTGATTTCAGATAATGACTGGTACCACTCAACGCCATGATTCAAAATCGCTGGCATATTACATAGAGTTTCAACGTTGTTAACAACGGTTGGACGACCCCATGCACCAGAGATTTGTGGAAACGGTGGTTTGGTACGTGGGTTGGCACGGCGACCTTCTAGACAGTTAATCAATGCGGTTTCTTCACCGCAGATATAACGCCCAGCGCCCGTATGCACATGTAAGTTAAAACTAAAATCTGAGCCTAAAATATTATCGCCCATTAGGTTATTGGCCAAGCATTCTTCGATAGCAGAGACCAAACGCTGGGCTGCCAAGATGTACTCACCGCGGATAAAGATATAACCGTCAGTGGCGCCAATCGCATGAGCGGTAATGAGCATACCTTCGATCAGCTGAAACGGTAGACGCTCCATGAGCAAACGGTCTTTGAATGTGCCCGGCTCCATTTCATCAGCATTACAGATAAGATAACGCGGTAGACCATCTGGCGGTGACATAAATGACCATTTAAGACCAGCGTTAAAACCTGCACCGCCGCGACCTCTGACATTGGCCGCTTTAATCATATTGCCAACTTCTTTAGGCGATTTAGATAGCGCTTCTCTTAGACCCGTAAAGCCTTTTAGAGACTCATAAGTGGCTAAATCAAGCACGGCGTCATGGTGCGCTAGGCGCCACGTCAACGGCTTGGTTTCGCTAGTGGCTGTCGCTTTATCACCATAGATTGGAACACGCTGTGCATTTAGCTGGCTTGGCGCTTGGCCTTGACCGCGACGAGCAATTTGCTCTGAAATCGTTAAACTCATGCGTATATCTCCAATAGTTGCGCGACCTCAGATGGCTGGACAGGGCCGTAAGTGTCTTCATCAATCAGTACCGCTGGTCCCTTATCACAGTTGCCCAAGCAGCAAATTGGCAATAGCGTAAAACGTCCATCAGCAGTTGTCTGACCATACTCAATACCCAGCTGTGATCTGATCTCAGCTGATAGCGCCTCATAACCTGTCAAATAACAAGCCACGGAGTCACAGATGAGAATCACATGGCGACCGACAGGCTGGCGATATATACGGTTAAAGAAAGTCGCGACCCCATCCATGTCTGACATCGGGATGTCTAGGATGTTGGCAATAGCGTTTGCTTGCGCATCATCGACCCAGCCGTTGCGCTTTTGCACGATTTTTAGTGCATCTAATGAGGCAGCACGCGCCTGTGGGTAATGGTGCATAAACTCATGAATGGCAGCGATTTCCTCAGTGGTGAGGATGCTTTCCACATCTACTTTTGGCATTTTGTCGGAAACAATTTTCATAATCTTCTGTCTTTCCTCACTCATCCTGCTCTATCACAAGCCAATATCAGTCTGCTTAAAACCGTGGTTATATCGACAAGCGACAGCATTTTGGTGTGCCATCAGGCAATAATATATTGATGAACAAATACTTATGAAGCAGCGGTTTAACCTTAAAGATCAAAATCTTAACGATCGCAGTCCGCCATCACAATATCAATCGATGCCAAATACATAATGGCATCAGAAACCAGTGAGCCATTAATGACCGATGGCATCTGCTGTAAATGCGCAAATGTCGGTGTACGAATACGGGTACGATAGCTCATCGTGGCCTTGTCTGAGGTGATGTAATAACTGTTCAGACCTTTAGTCGCCTCGACGATCGTCGTACATTCACCTGCTGGCATCACAGGACCCCAAGATACTGAGATAAAATGATTAATCAATGTCTCAATATCATTCAGCGTACGGTCTTTTGGCGGTGGTACGGCCAATGGATGATCCGCTTTGTAAGGACCTTGTGGCATATTGTCCATACATTGACGAATGATACGTAATGACTGACGCATCTCTTCAACTTTGACCATACAGCGATCATAAGCGTCACCGTTGTAACCAACTGGCACTTCAAAATCGTAATTCTCATAGCCCATGTATGGACGTGCTTTACGTAGATCAAAATCCACGCCTGTCGCGCGCAGACCAGCGCCCGTCACGCCCCAAGCAAGTGCTTGCTTCGCATTATACTGAGCAACCCCTTGGGTACGGCCTTTGAGCACGCTGTTTTGTAATGCCGCTTTGACATATTCGTCCAAGCGTTTTGGCATCCAATCTAAGAACTCGCGAACCAAACGCTGCCAGCCACGTGGCAGATCAGCAGCTGTACCACCGATACGGAACCAAGCGGGATGCATACGATAGCCAGTCACGGCTTCGATAACGTCATAGGCTTTTTGACGATCGGTAAACATATAGAATACAGGGGTCATACCGCCCGCATCCTGAATGAACGTACCGACGAATAGTAAGTTATTGGTAATACGAAAAAACTCGCTCATCATCACGCGAATGGTTTCAGCGCGCGGTGGAATCGTAATCCCTGCAAGCTTTTCAACCGACATGATGTACGGCAGCTCATTCATCACACCGCCAAGATAATCGATACGGTCGGTATAAGGAATAAATGAGTGCCATGTTTGACGCTCAGCCATTTTTTCTGCACCGCGATGGTGATAGCCGATATCAGGAATACAATCGACGACTTCTTCGCCATCGAGCTGTAGCACCAAACGGAACGCACCGTGAGCAGAGGGATGGTTAGGACCGATGTTCAAGAACATAAAGTCTTCATCACGACCTGAACGCTTCATGCCCCACTCTTCTGGGACAAAACGTAGGTTTTCTTGCTCGTATTGTTGCTTGGCGGTATTCAAGAAATACGGGGTAAATTCAGTCGCCCGCGCATGATATTCTTTACGCAGTGGATGACCTTCCCAGTATTTCGGCAATAAAATACGGGTCAAATGCGGATGACCTGTAAAGACAATACCGAACATGTCCCACACTTCACGCTCATACCAGTTGGCGTTTGGCCAAATATTGGTGGCGCTCGGTACATTGACATCGTCTTCGCTTAGCGCGACCTTGATACGTACATCGCTATTGCGCTCAAGCGACATCAAGTGATAAAACACCGTAAAGTCACTGTCAGGTAAACCCGCGCGATGCTGGCGTAAACGCTCATCTATCGCTGATAAGTCAAATAGCATGACATACGGTTTAGGCAGTTTGCGCAAGAATAAGAGAATATCTAATAAATCAGCACGCGCCACCCAAACCGTTGGAATCTCATCCACAGTCTGCTGCACGACAAATTTACCAGCATACTTTTGCTCCAGCTCTGTGATGACTGCTGGGACGGGCTTGATCTTAGGATCTATGTTTTCGACTACCGTGACCATGAATGATGTATTCCTTCATTAATCATAACTGAACTATGTTAGTCATAACCGAACTATGTCAACCATAACTAAGCTATGTTAATCATAACCGAACTATGATAAGCGCATAAAATATTGAAACTGTTGCTATAAGTCTAAATGCTGTTTAAAACTTAAATACTGTCTGGGCTACGCAAGTTTTTGACAGCAATACGATCTGCCTGCTTGCGGTCACGCTCAGGCGTCATTTGCGGCTGATAGATACCCTGCTCATTGACATGGATACCCAGCGGACGACGCTCTTTAGTAATAGATTCTTGTAACAACATCAAACCCTGAATAAGCGCTTCTGGACGCGGCGGACAACCTGGCACATACACATCAACAGGGATAATCTTATCGACACCTTGTACGACAGAATAAATATCATACATGCCGCCCGAATTGGCACAGGCACCCATAGAGATAACCCATTTTGGCTCAAGCATTTGCTCATATAGGCGCTGGATGACAGGAGCCATCTTAACGAAGCAAGTACCAGCGACGATCATGACATCCGCCTGACGAGGCGAAGCACGAATAACCTCTGCCCCAAAACGTGACAAATCATGAACGGCGGTTAAGGTAGTAGCGTATTCAACATAACAGCAAGAGGTACCAAAGTTAAATGGCCAAAGTGAGTTCTTACGCCCCCAGTTTGCTGTTGAATGAACGAGGTCTTCGAGACGACCCATAAAGACGTTTTTATTCACTTCATCTTCGATAGGATCATTGACCGTTTGACTGGTCTGTGCAGGATAGGTATCTGCATCGGGGTTGGCTTTTGTTAATGTGTATTTCATAACATACAACCTTCATATTAGGCTTGGCGTGGCAATCATCTTGCTCACGCTGTCGCCATAATTTTATTATTAATAAGTGGCTAATCATCAGCGATCATTAATACAAACAGAACTGACGCCTTTATGCTTTGCTGCTCGTCTTTGCAAACGCCATAAGCTGAGCATCAACTGCTATTAACGTTCAGTTTTATCCTGCTGAGCAGACGTCGCAAAATCCACAGAAGTAACGTTACCCGTGGTATTAATATGATCGATGTTTTGTAGATGACGACGATTGGTCTCAATATTGTTTGAGACATTGATTTGACCGGATGACTGCGCTGGCACTTTACCTGTCGGATCGACCATTAGCTCATGAGCACCATCAAATTTGGTGATGTCTGCCAAATTAAAGCCTGCAGGCGCCGCATACAAGCGTGCTTTTTTGCGTAGCTTGTCAGCAGGTGCCCAGTTCATCGCACCCAAGCTCAGCTCATAAATCAAACCGATAATCAGAATAGTGATAAACGTGCCAGCGGCGGCAAAGCCAAGCCAGCCTGCCTCGCGTACCGACACAGCATAAGCGTAGAGATATAGCGCCTCTAAATCAAAAATCACAAAGAAGATTGCGACCAAATAAAATTTGGCAGACAAACGAATACGGGCGTTGCCAGATCCGACAACACCCGCTTCAAATACTTCTTCCTTTTGTGAGCCTTGAGAGCGACCGCCAAGTAAGCGCGGTACGACCAGCATAAAGACAACTAGCCCAATGGCGGCTAAGATAAAAGCAATGGCTGACCAATTAAAAGCAGACATGATAATACGTGCTCCTCACCCAATCGAGTGTTAGACACAGCGCAAGCACTGACCCACTCAGGCCATGTTGCGACAGGTATAACGCAGACGAAAACACAAAGTGACTTTATTTAAGTAATTGTCACTGCACTTCAGCAACTGTCACTGTGTTTAAGTAACTGTCATTGAGTCACATGTTAGGTATTTTGCTGGTAACAACCAATTATCAAGCTTATTGACGACGATGTCAGACGTGACCAACTGTAGAGATTCCGGTATGCGCGCGGATAAAGGCTGGTCGCCCAACGCATCTTCTAACAACGTAAGATCAACGTATTAAATCAATATCATATCTGACTGCTTACTTAATTGATTTAATAGCTCATTACACGTGGTCAACAATGACGTGACAACTGGCATAAATTATTTACGTACTATACGCATATCAGTGTCTAAAAGCTAGTTTTTAACTGTATTGAACGGTCACTTTCTGTGTAAAAAAAATGTGTTTTTTTTACTATGAATTATGATATAGACCTTACCTTATATTAACCCCAAATCCGTACTTTTGGCTATGAGCAAACACTGCCACGACGTTTAGCAAAAATCAAGTGTCCGAATACCCCACTTTCATCATCCAAGTCCTCCCCCAAAGTGAGCATTTTTGCTTTATAATGACCCACCAGATTTTTATGATATGCCATCATCAAACCTTAAATTCTATTATTCTTATAATAAAGATTATTAAAATATCGCAACGATACGAATTTTGATGATGCGCGCTGCGTTTAACTATCTTTGTCATATCAGCGCTACCCTCTTTTTGCTTTTGTCTTACAGGTCACGTTATGAGTCAACTCAATCCCAAACAACAAGAAGCCATGCTCTACGTATCTGGTCCACTACTTGTACTTGCAGGTGCTGGCTCCGGCAAGACCTCTGTGATTACGCGTAAGATTGCTTACCTAATCCAAGAATGCGACATGCCAGCTGAGCGTATCACCGCCGTAACCTTTACCAATAAAGCGGCACGTGAGATGAAAGCGCGGGTAAGCAAACTGCTACCAAGCGAAAAAATGCGCGGGCTAACGGTGTCGACTTTTCACCAATTTGGTCTACAGTTTTTGCGCTATGAGCTGATTCATACGCCGCTAAAAGGCAACTTTTCCATCATGGACAGCGACGACAGTAAGCGATTGCTGATGGAGCTGATGATGCGCGACAACTTGAGTGGCGCTGAAAGCCGTGAGTTGGTCGGTAAAGCCATCAAAATGATTTCTGATTGGAAAAATGACTTGGTCGAGCCTGATAAGGCGATGGAAACGCTAGACGATCCAGAAGACATGATTTTTGCCACGCTATATGCGCTTTATGAGCGTAACTTGCGTGCTTATAATGCCGTCGATTTTGATGACTTGATTGTCTTGCCAACCAAGATATTGCGTGAAAACAGAGAACTGCGAGACAAATGGCAAAACCGTATTCGTTATCTATTGGTCGATGAGTATCAAGATACCAATACCGCCCAGTATGAAATGATTAAATACTTGGTCGGTCCGCAAGGTCGCTTCACCGTGGTAGGTGATGATGACCAATCTATCTATGCGTGGCGCGGGGCGAAGCCTGAAAACATGGCCCTGCTAAAAGAAGATTTTCCAAAACTAAAAATCGTTATGCTTGAGCAAAACTATCGCTCAACCACGCGTATTTTGACCTCGGCCAACGCCGTCATTCTAAATAACGAGCATTTATTCGAGAAAAAACTATGGTCAGATAAAGGTCAAGGCGAAAAAATCCGCATCATTAACTGCCGTAATGACGATGATGAATCGGAGCGCGTGGCCAAAGAAATCGTCACTCATAAGCTGCGTTTTGGCAATGAGTGGGAACAGTATGCGGTGCTGTACCGCAGTAACTTTCAGGCACGTATGCTAGAGGCACAACTGCGCCAGTTGCAAGTGCCTTATAAATTATCAGGCGGTCAGTCGTTCTTTGCGCGTAGTGAAATCAAAGACATCATGGGGTATCTGCGCCTGATTTTGAACCCTGAAGATGACAGCGCGTTTTTGCGTATTATCAATACACCCAAGCGCGGTATGGGACCTGCCACGCTAGAAAAACTTGGTTTGTTTGCGCAAGAGCACAGCATATCGCTATTGGCTTCTTGTACCCACGCTGGTCTGACTCATGTATTGCCGTCAAAGGCTTATGGTACGATAAAAGAGTTTGGCGAGTTCATTGAGCACTATACGCGCGAGCTGGATCAACACCCTGATCCTGTACCTATCGTACGTCAAATGATCGATGAGACAGGTTATATTGACTTTGTGCGCAGTGATGCCAAAACACCGCAGCAAGAAAAAAATCGTATTGATAATATTGATATGCTTTATACCAGTATTCAATCGTTGATTAATCGCGCCGAAGAAGACGAGGATCGGACGATTGATACCATCATTCGTAAGCTGGTTTTGCTTGATATGCTCGAGCAACAGCAAGAAGAAGAGAATACCAACAAGGTCAACTTAATGACTTTGCATGCGGCAAAAGGCTTGGAGTTTGATTTCGTTTATATCATGGGACTTGAGGAAGAGATGCTACCGCACCGCAACTCTATTCTCAGCGAAACCGTAGAAGAAGAACGACGATTGATGTACGTAGGTATTACTCGCGCTCGTCGTGAACTGACATTGACGCTAGCCACACAACGCCGTGCAGGCGGTCAGATGCGCGTTACGTCAGAGTCACGGTTTTTAGATGAGCTGCCCGAGGATCATATAGACTGGCCTGCCAAAGCGAAAAAGAAAAAAGCGACCAAAGATCCAGAAGCCGTCGCTGATGAATATCTGGCCAATATTCGAGCGTTACTGGGCAAGCGTTAATCTTAATTTAAACACTTAACCACCTAAGTAAAACGCTTGCGAGAACACGCTTTAGACTGTGCAAAAAACGATTGTTATAATCGTCATTGTTATTGTTATTGTTCTTGTTCTTGTTCTTTATATACTATAAAAAATTGACTGTAAAAACTTGGAACACTTATGCCTACCCCGACGCCCAATCAGGAACGAACTGCCATGCTGTCAGGAGACTATAATTCGGCTGAATATAGTGCCGAATATAAGCTTCTGTATCTGCAGGGGTTGGTTGCTGATAAAGCATACGAGGCCATTACCGAGTTCTTAGAAAAGCAGTCCGAATACGAGATTGCCAACTTACTAGAGTCCTTCCCAACTCAAAACCGTCTGTTGATTTGGGCGCAGGTGCCAGAGCACATCAAAGGTGAAGTGCTTGCCGAGCTAGATGTCGATACGCGCCAGCCGTTGATGGAGAATATTTCTTCTCAAGAAATCTCCTTGTTTACCCAAGACCTCGATGCGCAAGATATCTCTGAGATTTTGGATACTGTCACTGAGAGCGTACGTACCTCGGTTATGGCAACGCTGGACGAAGAGACGCGGGTTCAAGTCAATAAGCTTGATACCTATGCTGACTGGGAAGTGGGTAGCTATATGGATCCCGATATTATCCAGATAAGGGATGATATCTATTTGGCTGATGTGCAAGAGTGGCTGCGTGAAAACGATGACCTGCTCGATGACGAGAGCCAAGAGCTACTCGTTGTCGATCAAAGCCAGCAATTACTGGGACTACTGAGTCTAGTAGATTTAATCAAGCATAAACAGAATACATTAGTCTCGGATCTGATTGACACTGCCATTACAATTAATGATCGCTTGGATATTCAAGATGCAGCCGCGATTTTTCGTTCAGAAGACATCCGTTTTGCCCCTGTCATCAATAGCCATGGCGAGCTAGTTGGTCAACTAAACGGTGAAGACATCATGGAAATCATCCAAGATGATGTCGACAGCACCATGAAAAACCTCGCTGGTGTTAGCCAAGATGAAGAGCTGTTTGCTCCTATCCTAACCAGTGCCAAAAGCCGTAGCGTTTGGCTAGGTATCAATTTATGTACCGCCCTATTGGCCGCAGCTGTGATTGGACAGTTTGAAGAAGTATTGGCACAAGTCGTGGCGCTAGCGATATTGATGCCAGTAGTCGCCAGTATGGGCGGTATTGCTGGCTCGCAGACGCTAACGGTCGTTATCCGCGGGATGGCGATGGGTCAAATCGGTGGTTCCAACCGTGTCTGGCTGTTAAATAAAGAGCTGTGGGTGGGTGCGATAAACGGTATCATCTGGGCGATAATTATGGCGTTTATTGCTCAGTTATGGTTTCATGATATTAAGATCAGTGCCGTCATCGGTTTTGCCATTGCAATCAACATGACTGCAGCTAATGTCTCGGGTATCAGCATACCGCTGATGCTAAAACGGATGAATATCGACCCTGCTCTATCTGCTTCGGTTATCTTAACGACTGTCACGGATATCGTCGGCTTTATGTCCTTTTTAGGATTGGCCAGCGTGTTGATACTATAGCTGATTGCTAAATTGCTGAATTGCTGAATTGCTGAATTGCTGAATTGCTGAATTGCTGAATTGCTGAATAATTAAAATATAGAATTGTTATTTATATAAAAATGTCGAATAAGATTTATTTAAAACCATAGTTCAAAGTCCTAGTTTGAAATCATAATTTAAAAACCATCAAATCGTTAAGTGAGTGCGTTATGCAAGCTGTACAAGTTAAAGTGGTAAACCCTAAAATTACTGAAGATAAAGCGTTTTCTCTACCAACTCGTGCCACCGATGGTAGTGCAGGTATTGATTTGCGTGCTTGCATCGATGAGCCATTGACGATTAAAGCAGGTGAAACCCATTTAATTGGCACAGGCCTTGCGGTTTATATTCAAGATCCTAATTATGCAGGTATGATTTTACCGCGTTCAGGTCTTGGTCATAAGCACGGTATCGTCTTGGGTAACTTGGTTGGGCTAATCGATGCTGACTATCAAGGCGAGCTGATGGTTAGTATTTGGAACCGCAGTGGGGATGATTTTATTCTTAATCCAGCTGAACGTATGGCACAGTACATCGTAGTACCTGTTGCCCGTCCTGAGTTTGAAGTGGTTGCAGAATTCAGTGATGAAAGCGTACGCGGTGCAGGCGGGTTTGGACACTCAGGTCGTCAGTAGTAGCTATTTTGTTGGTCAATTTTTCTGACAACTTTTTAGATAGCGTCTAGGATTTTGCTTAAGCTATATATAAAACCTTGCGCTATTCATTTTTATTTATCATTGAACATCTATCACGGTTATAAGGAGAGTAAGCAATGCCACCTTTTGCGGCGCAGCAATCCTTATTCCGTGCTTATGATATTCGTGGTGCCAACCAGTATTTCACTAGTAGTTTTATACAAGCGTTAGGCCATGCTTTTGCTACTCTCTATAATACGCAAGATAGCCAACCGTCTCGAAATATCAGTACTAACGCCTCTGTTGAGACTAAGCAGAATGTTGTCGTTATTGGTTATGATATGCGTATTGGTAGTGAAGCCATTGCACATACACTCTCTACTGTATTAGCTCAGCAGGGTTTACGCGTAATCCAATTAGGTCTGGTTACCACGCCGATGATGGCGTTTTGGGCAGCGCAATATCAAGGTCATGGCATAGTTGCAACAGCGAGCCATTCTGCTAAAGACATACTAGGCATTAAATGGTTAGTAAATAACAAGTCCCCTAGTAGCTCAGAGATACAGACGCTCTATCATCAGCTAACCGATCATCATAGTTGTCACGCTTATCCCGATAGCCAAGCTAAAAATCCTATCTTGCATTCAGAAAATATTGAAAGCATTGATAATAACCATGACTCAAAATTACCAAGCGACTTGCTTGAGCAACTACCTGCTTATCAAGTAGCAAACGTTTATATCGATGCTATTGCGCAGGTATTTGAACAATTATTTCAGCATAATCACTCGGCAACTGCAGACAATCAGAAAAGCGCTTATAAACTTGATTTGGTCATAGTTGTTGACTGTATGCATGGCGCAACTGGGAGCATTGCTCAACGCCTGTTTGAACGTTTTTGCCAGCATGTTATTTTTCTCAATGACACACCTGATGGCAACTTTCCCCTTGGTAATCCAGACCCTACCGAACCAAATCGTCTAAACGAATTGCAACGAGCCGTTATTTCGAATGCAGCAGATATAGGCTTGGCGTTTGATGGCGATGGCGATCGTTTGATGATCGTTGATAATAACGGCAAAATAGTTACGCCCGATCATTTGCTCTATCTATTGGCTCGTATTGCTATTACTGAGCACCCTAACTCTCTTAGCGGTTATTTATTAGCATCTGAAGTTCTTTTCGATATTAAATGCGCCCATCATTTGCCAAGACTATTATCTGAGCTTGGTACTACACCTGTGATTAGCAAGACTGGCAGCAGCTTTATGCGCCAACAGGTACAACATCCTGACAATCAGATTGTCTTCGCTGGTGAATTATCAGGGCATTTCATCTTTAATGACAGCCGCTTTATTCCTTATGACGATGCGATGTATGCTGCATTACGGTTGCTGCATTGGCTTGACCAAGTTCATGATGATACTAATGATAAAAAACCGCTAGCAGATATCATCCAAAGCTTACCCACTATAGTCAGTACTGCTGACCATTACTTGCCAATGCCGCAGACCGCTACTACCGACTGCTCACTTGTAGAGCAATTAACGAGATTTTGTCATTACTTGCAGTATCTAGTAGATATGTCTACTCATACTGATTCTTCATCTAATCAGCAGTTAAAAGATACTTGCCTGCCCGCCACAACATGCAAGTCATCAGCGTGTACTTGCGCTACTGCGAAGGCGCAAATAGCATTAAAACAGACGCATGAATTATTACCTGTAGGAACCAAGCTGAGCTGTATCGATGGTGTGCGTTTAGATTTTGCGCATGGCTTTGGCGTACTGCGTCAATCAAATACCAGCAATAGCCTGACCGCGCGCTTTGCGGGTAACAGTATAGATGACCTAAAAGATATTCAGGCGACATTTGCCGCTTTATGTCGACCATTTAACGCATCGCTAGCTGAACAGATTCTTGCTATTCCTGCGGAGTAGCCTCATAAAACATATAGCTGTCTCATTAGACATAATAGAAAAACAACCAATTTAAAACCGGCCCTTAGGAGTTTGTAATGACGCTTAATTTAGATGATGCCAAAAACACCGCTGAAGTATTGACCACTGCTCTGCCCTATATCCAGCGTTTTGTTGATAAGCTCATCGTCGTAAAATACGGCGGCAACGCCATGACCGACCCTGAGCTTGAGAGCTCGTTTGCTCGTGATATTGTTTTGCTAAAAACCGTCGGTATGCATCCAGTAGTCGTACATGGTGGCGGCCCGCAAGTTGACAACCTCCTAAAAGAGCTCGGACGTCAATCAGACCGTATCGATGGGATGCGCGTCACTGACAAAAGCACCATGGATATCGTAGAAATGGTCTTGGGCGGTAGCGTCAACAAATCGATTGTTAGCCTGATTAATAAACATGGCGGTCGCGCGATTGGTCTTACAGGTAAAGACGCCAACTTGATTCAAGCCAAAAAACTGATGATGGAAAAAATTGGCGCAGACGGTATCGCTGTACCAGTTGATTTAGGATTCGTCGGTGATGTGGTCAGCGTCAATAAAGATGTGATTAACATGTTGATTGCCTCAGATTTTATCCCTGTAATCGCGCCACTTGGCGTTGACGCTGAAGGTAACACCTATAATATCAATGCGGACTTGGTCGCGGGTAAAGTAGCGGAGTTTTTACAAGCAGAAAAGCTAATGCTATTAACTAATATCAAAGGCGTACTGGGCCGTGATGGCGAAGTGGTAACTGGACTCACGCCAAAGAAAGTCGATAGCTTAATCGAAGATGGCACTATCTCAGGCGGTATGATTCCTAAAATTCAATGTGCGCTGGATGCGGTACGTAGCGGCGTCAAAAGTGCGGTAATCGTTGATGGCCGTGTCCCTCATGCGACCTTACTTGAGATTTTCACCAACGAAGGGGTTGGTACGCTCATCAGTCGAGAAATAGACTCATCATTGAGCTAGCAAAATCTAGCAATACTAAATGTAGAAAAGCCCGAGTGAATACAAACGCTTGGGCTTTCTTATGCATTTTTATACTTAACAAATAAGCCTAGCTTAATTTTTATGGATTAAACTTACGAAAAAACTTTATCAAACTCAGATTCATCGAAGCCGCATAGTAATACTGCTTGATCTTTATCTGCCAACTGACCTTCTACAATCGGACGTTTGATCATGCTGGTATTTTCCACGAGTAAATCTATCGCGTTGTCTACATTAGCGTCAGCCGCTTGCTTTTGACTGTCGTCTAGCTTGCGCCATGTCGTACCACGCTTATTAAGCATTTTTTCGATACCTAGTTCATTTACCCAGCGCTGTACTGTATCTTTATCAATACCTTGTTTTTTATAATCGTGAAAATCATAGCTGACATCTAGATCGTTTAGCTTAGTGAACGCTTTTTTCATCGTGCTACAAGACTTGATACCGTAAATGGTGATGGTCATAGTGATTCCTCATAAATATTCATTAACTTGTCTATTATACCTAAGGCTGACTGGATATAGAGAATGCTTTACTTTTAATCGTCAAACCTAGTAAGCAACTGCATCATATCGTCGCAATTTTCGCCAAATTACGCTATGCTATGGCATTGTCAAATTCCATCTATTTTGATCAGTATTAAACAAATTCATATTAAACAAATCAGTATCAACCAATTTCGAGCCGACTATGAGCAACGCCGTGACAGCAGACCAAGCAGAAAACAACTATTATAACCCACAAGCGATAGAAGCCGCGCAGCAGACCAAATGGGCCACTGACAAGCGCTTTGAAGTAAGCAATGAGCCAAGTGACAAGCCAAGCCGTTACATGCTGTCGATGTTCCCTTATCCGAGTGGTAAGCTGCATATGGGCCACGTCCGTAACTATACGATTTCTGACGTATTAAGCCGTTATTATCGCCTAAAAGGCTATGAAGTCATGCAGCCAATGGGCTGGGATGGTTTTGGCTTGCCAGCAGAAAACGCAGCGATTGCTAACCAAACGCCACCTGCTGCATGGACATTTGCCAATATTGACAGCATGCGTGCACAGCTTAAATTACTAGGCCTATCTATTGACTGGTCACGTGAATTTGCCACTTGTAGCCCTGAGTATTATCAGTGGGAGCAGTGGTTATTCTTGCAATTGTACAAAAAAGGCCTAGTCTACAAAAAGCTGTCGACGGTCAACTGGGATCCTGTTGATAACACCGTCTTAGCAAACGAGCAAGTCATCGATGGCAAAGGCTGGCGTAGTGGTGCTGCGGTCGAAAAACGCGACATCCCAATGTACTACTTCAACATCACTGACTATGCCGATGAGTTATTGGATGATTTGGATCAGCTAGAAGGTCACTGGCCCTCTGAAGTACTAACCATGCAGCGCAACTGGATTGGTCGTAGTGCTGGTATGGAAGTCCACTTCCCTTATGAGCTTGCTGGTGAAGCAAACACCTTAGATGTGTTCACCACTCGTCCTGATACCTTGATGGGTGTGACTTACGTTGCTGTAGCCGCAGAGCATCCACTTGCACAGTATGCCTCTGAGAATGATGACGCAATCGCTCAATTCTGTGCCCTTTGCAAAAAAGGCTCAGTAGCTGAAGCTGATCTAGCCAAAGCTGAAAAAATCGGTATGGATACAGGTCTCACTGTGACGCATCCTTTGACTGGTGAAGAAGTGCCAGTGTGGGTTGCTAACTATGTGCTAATGAGCTACGGCTCAGGCGCGGTCATGGCAGTACCTGCTCACGATGAGCGCGATTGTGAGTTTGCCAATAAATACGACCTACCAATCAAACAGGTCATCAATGTGCCTGACGGTTATTTTGATGAGCTAAAAGCAGATGCTAAAGCGAACGATAGTGAAGTCAATCTTGCTTATACTGAGCGCAACACTTTGGTTAATTCAGGTGAGTTTGACGGTCTAGATTTCGAGCAAGCATTTGAAGCAATGCTAGCCAAGCTTGAGCCAAAAGAGCTGGCTAAGAAAAAGATCCAGTATCGCCTACGTGATTGGGGTGTATCTCGCCAGCGTTATTGGGGTTGCCCTATCCCAATGATCAACTGTGAGCATTGTGGTACGGTGCCTGTTGAAGAGCAAGACCTACCAGTTGTGTTGCCAACCGACGTCGTACCTGATGGTCGAGGTAACCCACTTAAAAATATACCAGAATTTGTCAATACCACTTGTCCTAAATGTGGCAACCCTGCTGAGCGTGAGACCGATACCTTTGACACATTCGTAGAGTCAAGCTGGTACTATGCACGCTTTGCTAGCCCAAATGATGCGCAAAACATGGTCAATAAGTCTGCTGCCAATAAATGGTTGCCAGTCGATCAATACGTGGGCGGTGTCGAGCATGCGGTGATGCATCTATTGTATGCGCGTTTCTTCCACAAGCTGATGCGCGACGAAAACTTAGTCACAGGTGATGAGCCATTTGCCAATCTAATGACCCAAGGCATGGTGCTTGCTGGTACGTTCTACCGCGTTAATGCGGATGGCAGTACGACTTACTATTTTGCAGAAGATATCGATATTGACTTTAACGAACGCGGTCAACCCATTAAAGCTATCTTGAAGTCAGATGGTCAGCCAGTGACGATTGGTAAGATCGAAAAAATGTCTAAATCAAAGAACAATGGCGTAGACCCGCAGCTAACCATTGATAAATATGGTGCTGATACGGTTCGTCTATATACGCTATTTACTGCGCCTGCGGATCAAACGCTTGAATGGTCAGACGACGCGCTAAAAGGCCCTTATAACTTTGTGAAAAAAGTATGGCGCATTGCTACCGACCATATGCAAGCGCTAACGGCCGCCAATATCAGCATTGATACGCTTAACAGTGCTACATTGAACACAGACGGTTTAAGCAAAGAAGCCAAAAACTTACGCCGTAAAACGCACGAAACGATTGCTAAGATTGACAGTGATTTGGGTGATCGTTTGGCACTGAACACACCTGTATCAAGCCTGATGGAACTTGCTAACGAGCTGACTGGCTTTAACGCAAGTAATGAGCAAGAGCTACACGTCAAACACGAAGCATTGACCAATCTGTTGATTATGTTGTCTGTATATGCGCCGCACGTTGGTGAACATCTGCTTGAGCAACTGGGTCTTGACACCTTGACCCTAGACTACCCAACCGTTGATGAAAGTGCGTTGGTACAGGACATGATCACGATGGTGGTACAGGTCAATGGTAAGATGCGTGGTAAGATGGATGTGGCACCAAACAGCGATCCTGAGCAGCTAAAAGAGCAAGCTCGCACCATGGAAAGCGTGGCAAAATTCATCACGGGTGAAATCAAAAAAGAAATCGTCGTTCCTAACAAATTGGTTAACATCGTGGTTGTAGGCTGAGGTATCTTGAGCTAAGTATTTTAGGCTTAGTGCTCTAAGCCTTCTTATCATATGAGGATAGCGTTTATGTCATACAAGCATCGAGCTGAGCAGGCGCAACCAGAATCAAGCGCATACAGCCTAGCTAATAAAAAGTCCCAGGGCCAAAAGCTCGGAGCAGTCTTACTTGCTACGCTGCCAATGTTCGCCGTGGTAGGTGCAGCCGCTGCTCTTAGCGGCTGCGGCTTCCAGCTGCGTGGCTACGACTCAGCGATGCTGCTTGACGTCGAAAAAACAGCGGTCATTATCGAAGATAATCGCACCTCATTCCCGCTGAAACTACCATTGACGCGTCGCCTAAAGACATTAGGTGTCGATGTTATTGGTAATATGAGCTCGGAAGAAGTTGCTCGTAATAACCAACAAGCAGGGGCTGAGACTATTGCCGCTATCGATATCCGTAATGTACGTTTTAAGCGTTACGAATTGGTTGGCGTATTAACAGAGATTCGCTTGGTACTATCAGCAGATGTCAGCTATCAAACGATGGAAAATGGTAAGCCTGTAACCCTAAGCAACCCCATTCAAGTCGAGCGAAGCTATCAGTACAACGAAGCATCTGTTAGTACTGACGATCAGCAAGGCGATCAGACTCGTGATTGGCTCTATGATACTTTAGCCCGCCGTATCACTGACCAGTATGTTGCTATCTCGCTTCCAAAAGTTGCACCTGCTGCCAAACAATCTCTGCAAATGAATAAAGGCGTGACACCAACCGTTGTCGTCGTACCACAACCGGAATAGTTAGTCGTTCTGATTATCAAACGATACCATTTCTAGAAATATGAGTAGAAAACTAAGCGAGTGTAAGTACTACCTTGAGTAGACTGGGCTAGCTTGATACTACTAATCATATTTTTGGAATTGGTATTACCTGCTCATCAACCTGTGTAACACCACGCTATGCAAGATACTTTCATAAAAGCCTATCCAAAACTACTGCAGCCTTCCGTTGCGGTAGCGGGCTTGTGGCTGGCGCACGGTGACGAGCCACTACTGAGTCAATGGTTGATAGATGCGCTGCGCCCACACTGGCGCGCGCAGAATTATGCAATCAAACGTATAGAGCTGATTTCTGTCAAGAGTTGGCAAGAAGTACTGTCAGAGCTTGGCAGTCAGTCTTTATTTGATGATGCCAGTGCCTTAATCGTGACGGGAAATCATAAACCTGACAAAGCAGTTATCGCTGAGTTAGAACGTTTTGCGGTCGAGGCACAAGCTGGCACACATGGTCATAGTGTATTGTGGCTCACACCTAAACAAGACAAACGCAGCCAGAGCAGCAAATGGTTTGCTCCTTTTGCGCAATATGGCAATATTATTGATTGCAATTTGTACAATGAGCAGCAGCGCCAACAGCTATTACAAATACAAGCTCAGAAGTTTGGCTTACGATTGTCTCAAGAGGCGTGGCAGCTACTCATGTCACACACTGAGCATCATTTGCTAAGTGCTTATCAAACCCTATGGCGATTGTCTTATCTGTTTGCACCGCAGCTAGTGGCTAATAACAGTACTAGTGAAGATAGTGCTAATGACACAAGTACCGAACAATCTAATAGCTTTTCACAACCTGTGAATAATGTGGCATTGGATATTGCAGACCTACAAGCAGCGTTGGTCAGCGATGCGCAGTTTAGTGTGTTCGATTTGTCTGATGCGATGCTCGCGGGCAATAGTACGCAGGTCGCCAAAATCATGTTTCAGCTAAAGTCGACCGATGAGCCCACTACTTTAGTACTCTGGGCTATTAGCAAAGACATGCGTCAAATTATCCAACTTATGGACGGTCAAGACCCTCAAGCATTAGGCATTTGGCGTAGTAAACAAGGGTTATACCAACAAGCCTGCCGCCGTCAGTCAAAACAACAAACGAGCGAATGGCCTGCCCTGCTTTACCGCTGTGACCAAGCTATCAAAGGACTTGTTCGCCAGCCAGCATGGGAGCTATTATTGCAAGCGGCACTAGAGCTCGCAGGTAAGCGTTTATTTGCTATGCGCTAAGACTGATCCGCTTGTCACCACCTTTTATTGTTTCTACTATTAACAAGTTATCCATCTCTTCTCTTACTGGTTTATACATTTAAACGCTGTAAATCTAGATTTTACTACCCTATCTTGTTCTCCTATAATCTCCGTTTTATTGATTTTTAGTAAGCATTTCTTTTCTGTACCTGTCTCTATTCTTGGCTACCTTAACCTTTCGTAAACTAATTTCCATTCCCTTTTGTAGATGAAGTCTCTACTATATCTACACTTGATTTAATTGTGATTGGATTGTTGTCATGCGCAAAATAAGCAAAAAGTCTGCTATCAAATGGGGTGTCATCACCTTAATTATCGTAGCATTAGGGGCTTTGGCCTATATTTTTTTAAAACCAGAAGAAGCCACACCTAATTATTTAACCGCAACCGTTGAAGTCGGTGATATTGAAAACAATGTCATGGCGTCTGGTAAAGTAAAAGCGTTGAATACCGTCGATGTAGGGGCACAGGTATCTGGTGAAGTAAAACGCCTGTACGTTGAAGTCGGTGACGAAGTAAAACAAGGCGATTTGATTGCACAGATTGATCAAGTGACTCAGAAGAACAGCCTGAGCAATGAACAAGCCAGTCTTGAACAAAGCGAAGCCGCGCTACAAAGTGCGCAAGCAGAATCGTTAAGCAAACAAGCCAGTCTAAAAAGTGCCTATGCCGATCTTGCTAGCCGTCAGTCTGAACTCAAACAAGCACAGTCTGATTTTGCACGCTTGCAAGACTTAGTCGCTATCGATGCTATCTCGCAACAAGAATATGATACGCAGGCGACCAGTGTCGAGACCGCAAAAGCAGCCGTTGCCAATGCACGTGCGGCTATCGACACAGCTAAAGCCGCGATTGCGACCACAGAAGCCAATATCAACAGTCAGCAAGCAGCATTACGCAAATCACGAACCAACGTCAGTACTGCTGAAGAAGATCTAAGCTATACCACGATTCGTGCACCAATATCAGGTACAGTCGTTTCTATTACGACTGAGCAAGGTACTACGGTCAATGCTAACCAAACGGCGCCCACATTGGTGACGTTAGCAGATTTATCGACCGTACGTATCAACGCGCAAATCTCAGAAGCTGATGTCATTAACGTCAGTGCTGGTATGCCTGCTTATTTCAATATTATCGGTAATCCAGACCAACAGTATGATGCGACATTAACCGCTATCGAACCTGCCCCAGAGCAGATCAGTAGCACCAGCTCGACAGACGCTGCTATCTATTACGTCGGCTACGTAGAAGTACCAAACCCTGACCGCTTATTCCGAATCGATATGACGGCACAGATATATATCATCGTCAACGAAGCCAAAAATACTCTATTAGTACCATCAACAGTGATACAAGAAAAGCGAGCTAAAGAAAAAGGCAAATCAACAACGGGCAAGTTTGTACGTGTATTAAAAGAAGACGGAACCGTAGAAGAGCGTACTGTAGAAGTCGGTATTGATAACCGAGTAAATGCGCAAATCTTAAGTGGTTTGAAAGAAGGGGAAGAAGTAATCATCAGTGAAGAGAGCGGTAAGAAATCAGGTAGCGGCCGTATCCCTGGTGGACCTCGAATGTAACTTGCTCTTTGACTATGTTGAATAAAAAAGGGCTTGTTAAACATAGCAGCCCTTTCATAACAACACTATAACGCTTATTAGCCTTTATTAAAGACACTGCTATGACTATATCTCAATCTCCTAAATCGTCGACTGAAGATAGCTCTGAAAGTAGCACGGCTCAAAACTTAGGGTCACACACTTCTGCTAACCCTTCAAACAGCTCAGATAACTTAAATAACTTAAATAATTTGGCAAAAACCAATACCGTTAATCACCCTGCACCAGGCAAGCCTATTATGGAGTTGTCTGGCATTATCAGAGAGTTCCCTGCTGGTGAGCAAACCATTCGCGTCTTGCATGATATCAATCTAACTATCAATCAAGGTGAGATGGTTGCCATCATTGGACAGTCAGGCTCTGGTAAGTCCACCTTGATGAATATCTTAGGTTGTCTAGATCAAGCCACGGCTGGCGATTATAAGATCTATGGCCAATCCGCGCGTAAGCTTGACGCCGATCAGTTGGCTGAGCTGCGCCGTGAGCATTTTGGTTTTATTTTTCAGCGCTATCATTTGCTTGGTGATATCAGTGCCAAAGACAACGTCGCCGTCCCTGCCGTGTATGCGGGCATGGATACCGAGGCACGCACCAATCGTGCTGAGAAGCTACTAACTGACCTCGGCCTTGGCAATAAGGTCAACAATCGTCCCAATCAGCTCTCAGGTGGACAGCAGCAGCGTGTTTCTGTCGCTCGTGCACTGATGAATGGTGGCGATGTTATCTTAGCAGATGAGCCAACTGGTGCCCTAGACAGTAAGTCTGGCGAAGATGTCATGGCGATTTTGCATGACCTCAGCGCACAAGGTCATACCATTATCATGGTCACTCATGATCCAAAACTAGCAGCACAAGCGGAGCGTGTGATTGAGCTCAAAGATGGCCATGTCATCGCTGACTATCAAACTGAGCATTATAAGCACACAGACAAAAAACCAGAATCTATCCTTGGCGAGCATCGAAAAAGTGCCTTTGGTAGTTTTATTGATCGACTGCTTGAAGCTTTCAAAATGTCTTTGCTTGCCATGCGCGCGCATAAGATGCGTACTCTACTAACTATGCTCGGCATTATTATCGGTATTGCCGCAGTCGTATCTATCGTAGGCCTTGGACAAGGCTCTCAGCAGCAAATCCTTGCCAATATCAGCTCGTTAGGTACCAATACCATTACCGTCAATGATGGTTACCCTAGAGGCGACCCTAGACGCCGTTACAACGATGACAACCTGACGCCAGAAGACGCAGAAGCGGTCGGCAATCAGCCCTATATTATCAGTGTCAGCCCTCAGGTAAATGCCAGCTCTAGTGTCCGCTATCGTAATATACAAGAGGATGCTACCGTCAATGGCGTTGGTGAAGACTATCTAAACGTCACTGGTGAGACATTAACATTGGGCCAAGGGTTTGATGCAAAAAGCATTACATTACGTAGTCAAGATATCATCATCGATGACAACGCTAAACAGACCTTTTTCTCAGATATTGATAATCCTGTTGGTGAGGTGATACTGGTTGGTAGTGTACCTGGACGCGTAATTGGCGTCCTCGAAGAGAGCGATGGTGGCTTTGGCCCCAGTGTGACGACACCTACTATCTATATGCCTTATACAACGGTGATGTCGCGTGTCACGGGTAGTACCAATATTGACCGCTTTGTAGCGTTGTTAGATGACAGTATCTCTTCTAGCGCCGCAGAGACAGCCATCTCTGACTTGATAGAGAGTCGCCATGGTAAAGATGACTTTGAGCTGCGCAATTCAGACTCTATTCGTCAAACGATCGAGTCGACGACAGGCACGATGACCCTACTTATTTCATCAGTCGCGGTTATTTCGTTGATCGTCGGCGGTATTGGGGTGATGAACATCATGCTCGTTTCTGTCACCGAACGAACTAATGAGATTGGCGTACGTATGGCAGTGGGCGCGCGTCAGAGCGATATCATGCAGCAGTTCCTTATTGAGGCCGTTTTGGTCTGTATTTTAGGGGGACTGATTGGTATCGGACTAGCATTTGCCATTGGCGAGCTGATTAATAGCGTGGGTGGTGATAATTTCAAAGTTATCTATTCATCAACCTCTATTATTGCTGCTTTTGTTTGTTCGACGTTAATTGGCGTAGTATTTGGATTCTTGCCAGCGCGTAATGCCGCCAAATTAGATCCTGTTGAAGCACTTTCTCGAGACTAATAATCAATTATTGACTCGCTTTAGCCAAAAATAGAGCAGTCAATATCAATATAATGGCAAAAATTTAAAGAAACTGGAATAAATTGGCAATTTTATAAGAGAATTACACTTTTTTTATCATGTGGGGTTGTAATTGTCATAATAATATATATAATGTGCTCTCACGTTTAGGGATACAAACACTTTAAACGTTAGGGCTGTTAGCTCAGTTGGTAGAGCAGTTGACTTTTAATCAATTGGTCCCGCGTTCGAGTCGCGGACAGCCCACCATATTTAGTTTAATCTTTATTAGTCGTTCTACCCTATCCGGTAGTAGACTAATAAAGATAAGTTTAAAAGACATCGTTAAGATGTTTAATTTTAGAAAGTTCTTTAGTTAGAATTTTTTCTTGTAGAGTTAAAAAGCATCGCTTTTTTATATACTCTTCAGGGCTGTTAGCTCAGTTGGTAGAGCAGTTGACTTTTAATCAATTGGTCCCGCGTTCGAGTCGCGGACAGCCCACCATATTTAGAAAGCCCAGTTACTATCTTAGTAACTGGGCTTTTTTTCGTCTGGGCTTTTTAAATGTTGTTTTTTAGCTTTTATCTACCTCTATTTATTATACTTGCGTTTAAACAGTCGAAAGTTATCTCTCTTGCGCCATAGTAGTTTATGTCTGATCGTATCTTTGATGGTACGTGGATGCTTAGGCGCATGAGCGATAAACTCATCAAACTCTGCCTCACTCATCGCCAACTCTCGACCATGTGCCATCATCACCATTGACGGTTGTAATGCTCTTATTTTTTTTAATGATTGAACATAGTCTTTAGGATAATAAACAGGAAATGGTGCTACGAACTTGTGTCGCAACTTAATGATTAAATCAGCGGTGTATACTTCGCGACTGGGTAGATGAAACAATGACAAGTCACGATCCGTATGACCTGGTGTCTCTAGTACTTGCCACTCATCAAAATGTGGCACAAGCTCACCATCTGTGACGGTGATATCTGGTTTTAGGCTTGCCGAGTAATATAGGTTTTTAAGTGGGCGGCCTTGACGTCTGGCCACATAATATCCTAGATGTATATCTACGAAGTGCATCGTGTGCCCGCCAATACCGCTATACCACTGCTTTTTTTTATCAGCTGAGACAATCAGACAGCCAGTCTCTTCTCGAAACTTATTCGCACCGCCTGCATGATCCGGATGCATATGGGTGACCACCACTACTTTTAGGTCGGTGATGGGTCGTTTCAATGTTGTCTTAATATAGTCAAGCACCATCGGCACATCAGCACGGCAGCAGCCATCTAACAGCATTATTTTATCTGGATATACTGCCAGATAGCTACTCTGGATATATCCTTCTAATCGTACAATTTCACATAGACTCATTGGTGTTCCCTACCTCATTCGTCGTTATTATTGTGAGGCTTTTGTTCAGTTTTATAGCCAACCTTTAGTATAGCGCCCGTCACGATAAATAAAACGACTTTGAGTGAACGCTTGTGACTATATACAAAGGCTAGGCGGTATACAGAGACAATGCGACTAATAACGATTAATAACGATTAATAACGATTAATAACGATTAATAACGATTAATAACGATTAATAACGATTAATAACGATTAATAACGATTAATAACGAATGATTAGCACCTATAACATGACTTTTATCTGTGAAAATTCTCACCTTATTAGCAAAAAGCAAAAACCCAGCGCTTAGGCTGGGTTTAAGGAAACACTTAATATCTTATTTGTTATTTTAGATAATTCGTAAATTACCTACTTATTAACTATGCAAGATCACGAACCTTTGGCTCACGTTCCCATAGACGAGACTTAGCATTACTAATAAAGGCATCTAACTCAGCCAATGGCGTCACAAATTCATCTTTTTCAACTGGTAGTTTACTTAGGATAAATTCATCAGTCGCGCCGCAATAGGCGATGGCTTTGCAATGATTGTACGCGTCGTTGAACCAATCTAATGCTGAGCTGTCTTTTGCCAGATTTTTAGCTTGATCAGGCATGATGATACTAACGACGGCATCAAACATCACTGATGGACCACCAGCGAGGCGCTCATCAGCTTGTATGCGTGTACCATCATCCAATACGACTTCTTTATTAGGCGCTACGATTTTGACACTAGCACCCTGCGCTTTAGCAGCATCTTCGAACTTTTTAACTTCACTACTATTAGAACCTTCTGCAACTAAGATACCAATCATACGGCCTTTTAAGCTATCAGGCGTTAGGCCAATCGTTTGTACCGCTTTAGAGGTTCCCAAGTCTTGGACAGGTGCAGCTGCGTCAGCTGGCTCTGGTAGCGCCATACCCAGTGCCGTTGCTACGCGGTTGGCCAAGTCTTCATCGATATGAATCAAATGGCTAAGCATACGCGTACGTACATGGGCTGTGTCTACTTTACCTAGCTCAAACGCATAAGCGGTTGCGATATGTGCTTGCTCAGTTGCTGTCTGACTACGGTAGAACATACGTGGCTGACTATAGTGATCTGCAAAGCTCTCGTCACGTACGCGACCTTTTACGCCATCATCTAGTTGCTCATGGAATGAGTTGAAACCACGTTTAGCGCTTTCACGAGGACGAGTTGGATCTAGGCTTTGTGGCTCATAGAGTACACGTGTCTTAGGCACCTGCATTTGCATATGACCATCTTGCTGATTATTAGCAAACGGGCATTTCGGTGCATTGATAGGAATCTGGGCAAAGTTTGGCGAGCCTAAACGTGATAGCTGAGTATCCAAGTAACTGAATAGACGACCTTGCAATAGTGGGTCATTACTAAAATCAACACCAGGTGGCAAATGCGATGGGCAGAATGCTACCTGCTCAGTCTCTGCAAAGAAATTATCTGGATAACGGTTCAATACCATCTTACCCACGACTTTTACTGGTACCAATTCTTCTGGAATCAGTTTTGTCGCATCGAGATGGTCAAATGGGAACTCATTGGCTTCTTCTTCAGTAAATAACTGTACGCCAAACTCCCACTCAGGATAGTCACCGTTGTTGATTGACTCAAATAAGTCACGACGATGATAATCAGGATCAGCGCCCGAGATTTTCACTGCTTCATCCCACGTGGTTGACTGTACGCCCAATACTGGCTTCCAATGGAAACGTACAAAGGTGCTCTTACCGTCTTTATTGATAAGACGATAACTATGAATACCAAAGCCTTCCATCATGCGTAGGCTACGTGGTAGACCACGGTCACTCATCAGCCAGATTAGGTTGTGCATCGTTTCAGGACTTAGTGAGACAAAATCCCAAAACGTATCATGAGCAGATGCCGCTTGCGGGAAACCACGATCTGGTTCTGGTTTTACCGCATGAATCAAATCTGGAAACTTCATCGCATCTTGGATAAAGAAGATTGGCATGTTGTTACCAACGATGTCCCAGTTACCTTCTTCTGTATACATTTTCACTGCAAAACCGCGCACATCACGTGGCGTATCTTTTGAGCCTTTGTTACCTGCTACTGTTGAGAAACGCGTAAATAGTGGCGTTTGCTTACCTGTTTCGGTCAATATTTTAGCAGTCGTATATTCTTCTAGTGACTCTGTCAGCTCAAAGTAACCGTGTGCCGCGCTACCACGAGCATGGACGATACGCTCAGGAATACGCTCATGGTCAAAATGATTGATTTTTTCACGTAATACAAAATCCTCTAATAGCGTCGGCCCACGTGAGCCTGCTTTTAGAGAGTTTTGATTATCAGCGATAGCCACACCTTGCTGCGTGGTCAATACTTTGGTGTCGTCGCCTGCACGCTGATGGGTTTCACCACCATTGCCACGTTCCGTATTCATGTTTTTGGCGGGGTCCGTATGATCGATATTATTATTCATAAAAAGTCCTAGCTAATAGATTGAGAGTGCTCTTTTAAATCACTAAAAGAGTGCCTACACAGGTTTGATATCCTTTGAGATAGTGGTGACTTCATCTGTCATTTATTTGTCTGTGTTTTCAGCACTGCCGATCGTTAAATTGATACCGCACTAAAATTCGTAAAGGAATAATAGGCTTAGGAGTTATACTACCCAAAAAATAAGTCAAATATAGTTGCGTATATAGTAAACCTTGTTGATATTTAGTTAACGTTTATAGACGCTATAAAGCGACTACTTTAGATAGTCCTAAAGGCGCATAAACGTTAACAATAGAATCTTGTAATGTAGTTATTCTTTAAGGTATGCTTTTTATGAAGTATCAGAGACTATTGATAAATAAATTGGCAGGGTTTTAGCCTTATATTTATCTTCTTTATATCGTTGAATTCAAATGATTTCGATACAAGAAAACCGAGCGCAAGCTATACATTATTATGGTTAGCGAGGATGACGATGTAACGGTTTATATGGATTTGACAATACGACTATTTTTTATATAACTATAAGGCTACCTACCATGTTACCAACTTTAAAATTCCCGACTAAAAAACCTTATCACTCATTGCTAGTAGGCGCGTCAATGGGTCTAATGGCATTAATGTTCAGTCAGACAGCTGCCGCTATCACGACCAAAAACGTGACCTACACGGTCGATGATAAAGCGTACGAAGGCTATTACGCCAAAGCAGATAAGCCAAACGCACCTTTTATCTTATTGATTCATGATTGGGATGGTCTAACTGACTATGAGCGCAAACGTGCTGATATGTTAGCAGCTGAAGGCTACAACGTATTAGCGGCCGATATGTTTGGACAAGGCATTCGCCCCACTTCTATCGAAGAAAACAAACGCCTAACTGGCGAGCTATATGATGATCGTAATAAAATGCGTCGCATATTGGCAGGGGCATTAACGGCAGGACAACTACAAGGCAATGATGTGCGTAAAGGCACGACTATGGGTTATTGTTTCGGCGGTACGGTCGCGTTAGAGTTAGCACGCTCAGGCTTTGAGCAAAAAGCCTTTGTACCCTTCCACGGTGCATTCGATATTCCAACGGGTCAAAGTTATGACAAAACTACAGGAGAAATCCTAGTATTTCACGGCTCTGCTGACCAATCTGTCTCGCTAGAGAGCTTTGCGACTTTGGGCAAGACCTTAGAAGCCGCCAAAATACCTCACGAAATGGTTACCTACAGCGGCGCGCCACATGCTTTTAGCGTATTTGGCAGCGATAGATACGATGCCCGCGCTGATGAGCGCTCTTGGAAACGCTACTTAGACTTTTTAGCAGAAGAATATAAATAATCCAGCAGCACAAGTTGCATAAGTAATAATATAAGCAAACCCAAACAAAAAGACACCTCAACAAGATCTAATAATGATCCATTAAGGTGTCTTTTTATTTATTTAATTTTTGCTAACGCTTTAAAAAATTAGCGCTTATAAAATACCAATAACTGATTATTGGCAGGCATTGTATACGTTCGAGAGAGTTGTAGATAATGAGCATTTGCTAGACTGATAATGTCTTCTTTATCGCGAATGCCGCTGTCAGGATTACCTGCTCTCAACATCGCATCAAATCGCTGATTACCTTCACTGGTATAGTTACCATTCTCGTTAAATGGGCCATATATAATCAACTTACCGTCCACAGGTAACGCATCACCAGCCAATGCAATTAATCGCTTGACCAAAGCCCAGCTAATGATATGCAAAGTATTGGCCGTAAATATCACATCGTAAGGTAAGTTGAACTGGCTATTAACAGGTACGGAATCCGTACTCAAATCAAACGCTAATGGCGAATATAAATTAGGTGCAGGATAGGCATTGTGCCAAGCGATTATATGGCGATGATTACTAGTGACATCGCTAGTTTGCCACTGTATCTCAGGCAGATTAGGCGCAAAGTAAACACTATGCTGCCCCGTTCCAGAGCCAATCTCTAATACATGACTAAAGCCTTGTAGTTCTATTTGAAGTACTTCTAGAATAGGCTGTTTATTATTTTCACACGCTTGAGAAAACGGCAATGCAGAAATATCTACTTTATTATTTGGATTATCACTATCCAGATTATCGTCATGCATCACTATCCTCCCAGACCGTTTGTTATGCTAAGCGTTGATAGCAGTAGATGAACAAGCACTGTCTATATTGCCCTAGTAACTACCAAACAACTGACTACTAGTAAATACCCGCCTCTACCCCAGCAGCCAAGGTCATAGCAAGCTCTTCTACTTGCTCAGCAAAGCTATCTTGCCAATCGCCTTGTAGTATCAGCGCTTCTTGAATCCATGACCAACGTAGCCCCGTTGTAATCGTTTTGAGCGCAAGCTTGGTACCTGTACCATCATGACCTGCGCGTATATATACCGCAAATGGCATGCCTTGCTTCTCTTCTAACACTAGATAGTAGCAACGATCAAAAAAGTCTTTGGTCAGCCCTGCCATATAAGCCAGATTTTCAGTCGTGCCTAACAGCAACGCATCAGCAGCCAATACATCCTCAGGCCGCGTATCCTGCGGTGATTTCAAAATGACAGTAATATCTATATCAGGATGATTCGCACCGTCATAAGCTGCCTGCGCCAATTTCTGAGTATTGGGCGATGGCGTATGAGCGACGATAAGTAAAGTCTTAGTAGACATATTAGGCTTCTGAGCCATTGTTAAATACTAGATTTTGAGTAATGGCAGGATCCAAGCTATTGCCTACTGGACAGGTCAACGCGGTTTTATAAAACCGTTTTAAGGTACTCTCGTCCAATGCTTTCGAAAAATTAACCACAACGTGTATTTCACTCACACGTCTTGGTTTGGCGGCCATGACTTTGGTAACCTCTGCGGTCGTACCTGAGATATCAATATCCATCGCTTCGGCTTTGATACCAATAATCGTTAAGATGCAACTACCCAAACTGGTCGCTAGCAAATCAGTAGGAGAAAACGCTTCGCCCTTACCATGATTGTCCGTTGGCGCATCAGTGATGATTTGATTATTCGACTGTAAGTGAATAGCTTGGGTGCGTAAATTGCCTTGATAGGTTACTTTTGAGGTGGTCATAATTTTGCCTTAGTTTATTAAACTAGCTGCCTGAGCAATAAAGATGCTGTGATAGTTATTTGATAGATGCTAAGATAGCGAGCATTTGTGCAAACATTAGTTCTGTAAAGGAAATTGTAATATGTATGTGTATGAGCTCTCAGAATACCAAGTTTATCAATTAAAATCGATAGACCCAGCATTAGGTGGTAACTGGAAAACCATTCTTATCAGTATTTTGCCGCAGCTCGATATACCCAGTCGTAAAAGTGTGTACGAAAAAATATTATCAAAAAGGAACATTAGCCCAAATTTTACTTATATCATTCCAGATGATTTGAGAAGTTTGTTATCTAAAACAGCAATTCGTCATCGAGAGCTAAAAGCAATTGCTATACAGATGTTGAAATTTATTGAGTCTAAGCCGGATTCATATGATGCTATTGAACTTGCTGATAAAGTAGAGGCGATGATCGATTATCTTAACCGTATTGATATAGGTGATCATATTTTAGACCAAAAAAGTCGTGAAAGTATAAAAAAAGCATTTTTATACGATTTAGCATTTTGGATCGATAATGTAAATCTTATAGTACAACCTGGTATAAGGCACTTAAATACTGATATCGTAAAAACATACTTTAAAGAAGTATTTATTAAGCAAAAGATTCAGGGGCGAGACTTTCGCGCATGGGACTCTACTGACATAGACTTTCAGGAACAAGACAACTTACCCGATATTATAAAAAGAGAGGCAAAGCGTAAAAAGTTCTTTGTCATTGAAAGTGAGCGTTACTGGTTTTTAATAGGTATTGCCGATAAATCAAGACAAAATCCTTATTCTATTAAACGTTTTTTGCATGAAGATGGCGGTAGTAATGATCTATTTGTATATCTGACACACGTTGTCATTAGAAAAGAGCTTATAGATGAAGAAAGTTATATACGACATGTTAAATACTGTACAAGTCGACTATATACTTTGGATGCTGGTGTATCGGACACAATTATCAAATTTATAGCAGAAGCACAACATCTTTGTAAGACACAAATTATACCTCTACTCAAAAAAGAATTGAAAAAAGACGGCGAAGAGACAGAGTATCATATCAGTAAGCGTATGAATGACTATGAGCACCAAATCACAATTTCGATTTTGAATAAATTACCTAATATAATTAATAATGCAGTCACTGATAGTGATGATCGATACTATTTATTTTATTATTTGACTAAAATTTTTAATAAACTTATAGATAATCTCCAAAACTTTCAATTAAGACCTATCGCTACATACTCTTCTAATGTAGAAATTATGATTGCCAGGCTAATTAGCTTCAAATATTTTCTAGATACGATTTATGATTCATTAGAGGATAAAAAATTTGAGATTAAAAATTTCACTAATGCTTCTAAAGAAATAATTGCAATTGTTAAGGAAGCTTTCGATAGTACTGAACAGAACCTGATAAAGTTGAATCAATTAGAAGAAAAATTAAAATTTTATCTTGAAACTAAGGAAAATGGTAGTATTTGGCAAAAAATAAAGGTCGGTTTCCCACCAAATTATACTTTAGAAGATGTGGAACATTCAAAAAATGAAGCGAAAAATGAGTTTTTTCTGTCCATAATAAATTTAGCTAAAAAACATAATGATAATATTGTTTACGTAGAATTTGACTGCAATGAAATCTTAAATGAATACTATCGTCACTATGCCATTGCTAATGAAAAAATGGCAATAGCACGACTACCAAAAGTACTACGATTACCTGAAGATAAGAAAACATTTAATATTCAAAAGACTAATGAAGCAATTCATCACAACGTATTTATATTCGACAAGAAACATGTATCGTGATCTATTGTTTTATATATTTTCTAGACAAATTTTTCGTATAAGAGTCTTATTTGACTATCATAGGGAAAGTTCATGAACTCAATTACTAGTAGTTTTCCCGCACCAATCTACAGACGAAGAAAAGCCCCTTTTGCGTTAGCCAAAGGGGTTAGATATAGTCACTGCACTACAAAAGAGTTATGTTTTGGATGAATATCATAAAACAATTTAGATAAGTCATTTTCCATCCAACCTTGGCGTAAAAACTT